>CADBPJ010000267.1 GCA_902796445.1 uncultured Ruminococcus sp.
CATATGATTGGGCAATTAATGAGGGATACAAGAAAATTATAGTTGTCCGTACGCGTCATAGGGATTACAGAAAAGACTTGTCAAAAAGAGGCTCAGTAAAATTTGTGAAAATGAAATATAATAAATATCCTGATTTTATAAAGTCATTATCAGAAAGTAATGGTGTTTATAATGAGCAATGCGACAAGATGGCAGAGCTTCATGACAGGGGTGAAATCTTTATGTTAAGTCCGTCAGAGCCTGTTAACATAGGCAGATTCGAGGGTAATTTAGATACCTTAAAAAATTTGTATGAATTGGGATATAATGATTTAAAGAATAATCTTGATGCAATAAACAAATATTTAGAAAGCAAATAAGAACGGCAAAACACAATACTGCATAATATATTCTAAAGGGAATACCCCTTATTTTGGAAAGGAGAATTGTTATGCAGAATAAATGTTTTGAGCCGCATAAATGCGGTACAAATTTCAAAGAAGCAGTTTGCATACATACAGACAAAATATTCGACAGCTGCAGGGACAAAGATTGTCTTGAAGATGTACGTGTATACCTTACACAGTCAGGACAGGAAATAGTTGACCGAGCGATTAACATAAAATGCTCAAAAGCAGAAATCATCTGGGTATTTACAGATATTGAGAGTGTACCGTTTAATCGTGGTTTTTATTCCATCGACTTAAAGTATTTCTTTAAGGTCACATTGCAGGTGTTTACAGGCATAGGAAAACCACTGTGTGTTGAAGGACTCTCGGTATTCAATAAGCGTGTTATTTTGTTCGGCTCTGAGGGTAATGCAAAAATATTCTCGTCAAAGTATAAGCAGAACGATTTTGATACACAGCTTTGGAAAAAGACAAATATGCCTTATGCCGTAGTTGAGGTTTTAGAACCGATTACACTTGGCGCAAAAATTATTGATATACGCAATGACAAGAAATGCTGTTGCTGTGATGATGATTTTGATTTGGCATCAGTGCCTGATTCGGTTTGCAGAGTTTTTGATGATGCATTAGTGATTGGCGGTGAGTGCAAGCGTGCGTTTGTGTCCCTTGGTGTATTTTCAATAGTAAAGCTTGAAAGACGTGTTCAACTGCTTATACCAAGCTATGACTATTGTGTACCAAGCAAGGAGTGTGTAGGTGCAACTGATGATCATCCGTGTGATTTATTTGACAGAATTGATTTCCCAATGGAGGAATTTTATCCGCCTGAAAAATGCAAGTTCTTAGAACCGGGCGACTATGACCCATCTGAAAAACCAAAATATAAGAAGGTATGATAATCAAAAAATCCGCATTTCAGATTGCGGATTTTTTGTTTACGTTTCCTATATCGGTTACAACTCTGTAACCAATGGATTCTATTTCTTTGCATAGCTTGTCCTTTGCCTCTGCGGCTTCAATTCCTGAATATGCCTTGTTGTTATACAGTGAATAGAGTTTTCTTACATCATTTGGCGACAGATTAGGCATTACTACGTTTGCTCCTGCAAGTATACCATCCTTTCTGCCTGTAGGCGAAAGGGTAGCAAGAGCAGTGGTTGAGGGAATAAGAGCATATGGAAACATAAGCCGTAGTATAGAAATGAGCTTTAGTGTAAGCTGTAGAGAGCCTTTTTCCATATTACAAAACGGAGTGTCGCAATGGGGGAGGAACGGACCTATGCCTATCATATCAGGTTGCAGTTCTTCTAAAAAACGCAAGTCCTTTACAATATTTTCTGTGGTTTGATACGGACTTCCTACCATAAATCCTGAGCCTACCTGATATCCGAGCTCCTTTAAATCCCAAAGACATTGCTTTCGTATATCAAGCTTCATTGAGATAGGATGGAGTTTGCTGTAATGGTCACTGTCTGCTGTTTCATGGCGTAATAAGTATCTGTCAGCCCCTGCATCCTTGTACGCTTTGTAGCTTTCTTTTGGCTTTTCACCGATTGAGAGCGTTATTGCACAATCAGGGAATTTGTTTTTGATGCTGTATACGATATGACATATATCATCATCACTATAATGTAAATCTTCTCCGCCTTGCAGTACAAAGGTACGAAAACCAAGCCCGTACCCTTGGTCAGCACACATCATTATATCATCACATGAGAGCCTATAGCGGGATAGGAAGGTGTTGTCTTTTCGTATTCCGCAGTACAAGCAGTTATTCTTGCAGTAGTTTGATATTTCAATCAGACCTCTGATAAATACCTTATCACCATAATACTCCTTGCGGCGAGTAACTGCCTTTTCAAAAAGATAGGTATCATCACAAGCGGTTAGAAGTGATATAAGCTCTGTATCAGAAAGTGTTTTATTTTCATATAACTTATCAATAATATCCATTATATTCCTCACGTAAAAAGGCGTTTTCATAACGCCTCTTTATCAAGATAGTAAATTCAGTATTTCAAGAATTGCAATAATTGCAGTAATCACACTCAAAATTGTAACACCTGCTGTCATTTTACGTTTAAGAGCATTAAATGAAGTTTCAAGATCACCTAAGAAATTCTTTGTGTTCATTTGCGTGTTTTTTAAGTCAAATATGCTGTCATTAATTCTGTTCACACCTGATATTGATGATGAAATGTCATTCAGTTTTTTATTTATATCAAGTATTGAGCCTTCTAAGTTTTCGGATAAAGTATTTATTGAACTATCAGTTTTCTGTGTCATTTCCGAAACTTTGTCAATATACTGACGTAAATCCTGTATATCTGAATTAATTTTTTTCATTTCTTGTGAGTAATTGGTCGATAGGTTTGATATATCCTCATCAATGTCAGAGATAGACTCCGATATATTCTTTTTTAAGTCGGATATATTACTCTGGATAAACTCATTTACTGCTTTATCATCAGACGGTTTATTATCTTTAGTTTTTATAACGTCTGATAATGCATCTTCTATATCATCCTGATGTTTCCTGAAGCGATTAAGTGCATCTTTCATATCAAATCTACGGGTTTCGCCCATAAGATCATCATCTGCTTCTGTAAAATCGTCTATATCATCATAGACAGTCTTAGCAGATTTAACTTCAAACATATCGTCATCATCAGTACGTGACAGCTTTTCATCTACCTTATTGCTCACTATCTTTATAGTATCCTTGGCGGCTTTTTTTATTTTATCAAAATCCATGCTTGTTCCTCGTGTTTGTTATTCTATTACAATTTCGTCGATTTCTACCTCTTCTACCGGTTCATCATCAGAAAAATCATCTTGCTTTTCAAGCTTTGCACCGCATTTTGAACAGTAGTCCGAGTCATTTGGATTAAGAGTATCACATTGCTGGCAACGTGTAGCCTTCTTCAATTCCGCTTTCTTTGCCTGCAATGCCTCTATATCGTGCATAAGTGCATCAATTTTTTCAAACATATCAGCAAACTGCTCATTAACAGTAGTTCCGTCAAGATAATCTTCGTACATAGTTTTACCGATTTGCGAGTATATATCCTTGATTTTGTTATTTGCCTCATTTATTGCATATGTAAGCTTTGTACTTGTAATAGCGTTTGATGTGTGTTTTGCAACTTGTTTTGCAATTCTGCCTGCCGCATCCTTAGTTTTTGATGCTCCGTCTTTTATTTTATCGATAAATTCGTCCATGGTATTTACCTCCTAATTATTATATAGGTATATTGTATCATAAATCCACTCTATTTGCCATAGATTTTATATATTTTAATTAAATTTGTTGCATCTTATACAAAATATGTAATAGATTTTTATTGATTTTATCTATTAGGAAATTTCTCGATTTCCTAATAGCAAAAAAGGCGGAGCTAAGGCTCCGCCCAGACTGTAGACAAAGCTTCTTTCGAGGACTTGTCTACAGCAATCATATTATTTATATAATGGACCATAAGTCTGGCAAGCTCTGTAGTCTTGCCCTTCCTTGTCCATACCGAATGCATTCCAAGCTGCGGGTCTGAAGATTTTATCTTCAGGTACATTGTGCATACATACAGGTATTCTAAGCATAGAACACATTGTGATAAGGTCAGCACCGATATGACCGTAGCTGATAGCACCGTGATTTGCACCCCAATTATTCATCACGTCATATGCAGTCTTAAACGCACCCTCGCCTGTACATCTTGGTGCAAACCAAGTACATGGCCATGTTGGGTTTGTACGCTCCATAAGAGCATCCGAAACCTCATCAGGAAGATTTAATGTCCAACCCTCTGCAATCTGAAGAACAGGACCAAGACCCTTAACAAGGTTAAGTCTTATCATTGTAGCGGGCATTTCAGAACGTGTTGTGAAATGACTTGAAAAACCGCCGCCACGGAAATTATCGAAGCCTGCCTCGCACCATACGGTTGCATCTGTCATCTTCTTAATATCCTCGTCAGTAACCTCCCACCATTTCTTCATAATAGCGTTGCCGTCCTCATCCTTGCACTCACCGCAAGCATCAAGGCACGCAGCACCTGAGTTCAACAGATGGATAATACCGCCATTCTCTTTTGCCTTGCCCTCTAAATCGTAGCCTGTAACACGCTTTGTTGCTTCAGGTGACCAATATGTACGAACGTCAGCAAATATCTGTGCACGATGTGTCAGAAGACGCATAAACAACATTCCCAAACCGTTTAATACATCATTTTCTGTTGCCAATGTGTATGGCTCACGAGCACCGTTGTGATCAAAGGTTGAGCTTAGCAATGCTTCGGGATAGTCGCAGTTTGGCCAATGGTCTGTCCACTGTCTTTGACCCTGGAAACCACCTGCGATTGCGTTGTGACCAAGCATTTCCTCCTCAAAGCCTTCGGGGAGCTTGTCGTTGCCTGCCATTAAGTCTTTTATGATGCAGTACATCTTAACTGTAAATTCCCACTGTTTTTCTTTCTCCTCATCTGAGAACTTAACGAAATCAGGGTTATCATCACGTCCCATCTTGCAATGCTCTTTTGTCCAGGCAAGTGCTTTCTGGTACTCTTCTTCGTCATATATACCCTCTTCCATTCGGCGTAGGATTTCAACCTCGTCAACAGACTCTACTCTCATACCAAGATATGATTCTATGAAATCATGGTCAATAATTGAACCGCCGATACCCATACACTGTGAACCAATCTGCAAGTATGACTTACCGCGCATTGTAGCAACAGCAACAGCCGCACGTCCAAATCTGAGCAGCTTTTCCTTTACGTCCTCAGGGATTTTTGAACAGTCATCACGATCTTGTACCTCATGTCCGTAAATACCGAATGCGGGCAGACCTTTCTGTGCATGAGATGCCAAAACTGCCGCTAAGTAAACAGCACCGGGTCTTTCTGTACCGTTAAAACCCCATACACCCTTAATTGTGTGTGGATCCATATCCATTGTTTCTGAACCATAGCACCAACAGGGAGTAACTGACAATGTAATGTCAACACCCTCCTTCTTGAACTGATCAGCACAAGCTGCAGCTTCAGGCACACGGCCGATACTATGGTCAGCAATAATTACCTTTACCTTCTCGCCGTTTGAGTAGTACAAATTCTCCTCAAATAGTTTTTTTGCCGCTAATGCAAGCTCCATTGTCTGGTCCTCAAGACTTTCACGAAGTTTCATAGGACCGCGACGTGCATCAATGATTGGGCGAATACCGATTACGGGATAATCGCCTGCATATCTGTTATTTGCCATAACATTATTCCTCCTATTATTATAATAATATAATTATATACTTGAAATCCATATAATACTTGTGTTATAATAGAAAAAAGTATAACAATATTCACATTGGAGGTCAATATGAGCTATAATGAACTGCTACAGAGGGGAACTGCAGATTTCCCTATAGAATTATATTCTGTAGACGAGTATGACCATCGCTATGAAATGGTATCACATTGGCATAGTGAAATGGAGATTATAAGGGTAATTCGAGGAAATCTGAATATACGGCTTAATAACGATGTCTATTCATTGGGAAAGGATGATATTGTTTTTGTTAATCCTGAGACTATTCACACGGCAATACCGACTGAATGTATATATGAGTGTTTTGTATTTGACGTTGATAGCTTAACTGCAGGCTTTGCAGGCTGTAGATATTTTTTTGAAGGATTACTAAATGGTGAATATATGATAAATGAATATATCCCTCAAACTGAAACAGAACTGTGTATTTCTATCGATTCAATATTTAACGCAATGAAACATAAATCGTCAGGATACAAGTTCAAGGTGGTAGGGGAGTTATATAAGCTTTTTGGCATAATTATTGACAAACATCTTTATTCGCACATAAGCGGAGGAAACACGATACTTAAAAATAAGAATTTTGTGAAACTAAAGAATGCAATAAGCTATATGCGTGATAACTATGAAAAGCAGATGACACTTGAGGAGATGGCACAAACAGCAGGAATGTCCGCAAAATATTTCTGTAGGTTTTTCAAGGAAATGACACGTAAATCACCTGTTGAGTATCTAAATACATATAGAGTCGAAAAAGCGGCACGTCTGCTTATAAGTACTGATATAAATGTGACAGATATAGCATATATGAGCGGATTTAATGATTTAAGCTATTTTATAAAGACCTTCAAAATGTATAAGGGTGTATCTCCGTCCAAATTCAGGGCATTGTCTATATAATACAAAACATCTGAATAATTTTGTGCAATATAACATATAAATAATTGTTTATACTATAAAATTTGTGGTAAATATATAGTATATTATATGGGTTATAATGCTCAAAAACAAGGAGGTTGATTGGTATGGATAGTATACGAAACATTGTCGTAATGGGTCATGGAAAGTGCGGAAAGACGACTCTTACAGAGGCAATGCTATATAACGCAGGTGCAATTAAGAGGTTAGGCTCAGTTGCAGATGGCACTACCGTATCGGATTACGACAATGAAGAAATTAAGAGACAGTGTTCTATAAATACAACACTTGAGGCAATCAATTGGAAGGACCTTAAGTACAATGTAATTGACACACCGGGATTTTTCGATTATGCAGGCGATGTTAAAGCAGGTGTACGTGCGGCAGACTCCGCATTGATAGTTTTAAGCGGCAGAAGCGGCGTATCTGTAGGTACAGAACAGGTTTATGAATATGCAAAGAACAAAGATATTCCGATAATGTTCTTTGTAAACAAAATAGATGATAACAGAGCAAGCTACGAAAAGACACTTGAAGAAATGAAGGCAGTGTTCGGAAAGGCTGTAACACCGTTTGTATATCCTATTCGCGAAGGTGACGAATTCAAGGGCTTTGTTGACATAGTTGATATGACAGCACGCCGTTACGAGGGTGCAGATAGAGTTGATATTCCTGTTCCTGATGGTATGGCAGATATAGTTGCTCCGCTTCGTGATATGATTATGGAGGCGATTGCAAGTACTGATGAGGAATTAATGGTAAAGTATTTCAATGAGGAAGAATTTACTGTTGATGAAATCAAGCAGGCTATACGCAAGGGTGTAAAGGACGGAAGTATATATCCTGTATATTGCGGCAGCGGTCAGGATAATATCGGTGTACGTTCTTTGATGGATGGTATTGGAAAGTATTTACCCTCACCGTCGGAAATTCAGGAGGTAGGAAGAAAAGCAGATACAGCAGAGCCTGTTGAGCTTGTCCAGACAGAGGAAGAGACATCTGCGGCAATTGTATTTAAGACTATTGCAGACCCGTATGTTGGTAAGATGTCACTGTTCAGAGTATATTCAGGTGAGATAAAATCAGACAGCTCATACTATAACCCAAATAAGGGCGAATCGGAGAAGATTGGTAAGCTATATTCACTGTGCGGAAAGACACAGACAGAGGTTAAGTCTGTAAAAGCGGGCGATATAGGCTGTGTAGCAAAGCTTGAATTTACAAAGACAGGCGATACATTATGTGATAAGAATAAAAATATCATTCTTACAGGTATCGAGTTCCCGTCACCTGTACTGTCAATGGCAGTTTTACCGGAGGCAAAGGGTGATGAGGAAAAGATAGTATCAGGTCTTACAAAGCTAATGGACGAGGATCCGACATTTACAGTTACAAACAATGCCGAAACCAAGCAGACACTTATAAACGGTCAGGGCGAACAGCATATTGATGTAATAGTCAGCAAGCTTAAGAACAAGTATGGTGTAAATGTAATTCTTGAAGAGCCTGTAACACCTTACAGAGAAACAATTACATCTACAGCCACTGTAGAGGGTAAGCACAAGAAACAATCAGGCGGTCATGGTCAGTACGGACACGTTAAGATTGAGTTCTCACCAGGTGTAACAGAGGAATTGATGTTTGAGGAAAAGGTGTTCGGCGGAAGTGTACCTAAGAACTATTTCCCTGCAATCGAAAAGGGACTTCTTGATAGTGCGCAGAAGGGTGTACTTGCAGGATACCCTGTTGTGAACTTAAAGGCAGTATTGCTTGACGGCTCATACCATCCTGTTGACTCGTCAGAAATGGCATTCAAGACAGCAGCGGCAATCGCATATAAAGAAGGATTAAAGCAGGCGGGACCGGTAATCTTAGAGCCTATAGGTTACCTCAAGAGCTATGTGCCTGAAAACATAATGGGAGATGTTATTGGCGATATAAATAAACGTCGAGGCAGAATAATGGGTATGGGCGAAAGCGATAAGCAGGGATTAAACCTTGTTGAGGCGGAAGTACCTATGTCAGAGATGCATAAGTATGCAACTGACCTTCGTGCAATGAGCGGTGGCAGAGGCACATTTACATTCGAGTTTGTAAGATATGAAAGAGCACCCATGGACGTTGCCAATAAGATTATCGCATCATCACATTGAGCTTTATAATCTGAATATAAACTAAAAAAGTCGGCGGCGGTTGAGTTAATCAGCCGCTGCTGACTTTTATTTTTTCTTTCCCAATACTGCCGTAGCAACCAAAATCACAACACCCAAAAGGACTATTGTTCCGCCCGGGCGTAGGTTCAGATAGAAAGATATGTAAAGCCCCAAAAGTGTTATTAGTTCCGATGCAATAATCGAAATAATCATAGTCTGTTTATAGCTTTTTGAAACGAGCATTGCTGTTGCGACAGGAATTACTAAGAGTGATGAAATCATCAACGCACCTACAATTCTTGATGCAACCGATACAACGATGGCTGTTAAGAGCATAATTATAAAATTTATCAGCTTAACAGGCATTCCGCAAAGCGCGGCATCCTCTTCGTCAAAAGCAATGGCAAAGTTTTCTTTATATAAAAGCAGAGTTACAATCATAACCGCGGCACTCAGTGCAAGTGAGAGCCACAGCTCAAAATCAGATATTGCAACTATTGAGCCGAACATAAAGCTGTTTATGTTTGCCGCACCGTTTTTTATAAAAGCAGAAAGTACGGCTGTAAGTCCTATACCTGCTGACATTATTACAACTGTTGCAATCTCTTGATATGCACCGAACACCTTACGCAATTTTTCAATACTCAATACCGCAACAACGGAAAATATAACAGCACCGACTATTGGGTTTATACCAAAGAGCAGTCCAAACGCAATACCCGATAATGCCGAGTGTGATGTTGCATCACCGATTGCAGAAAAACGTTTTAAGACGATAGGTAAGCCTATACATGGTGCACATAATGCAATCATAAACGCAACCAGAAATGCACGTATCATAAACGGATATGAAAATATATCAAACATGCTGATGCACCCTCTTTCCTGCAAGAATATCCGCAATTCTGTCTATGGATAAATCGCTTGTAGTAACAAACTCCTCATATCCGTGTTCGCAGAAAATGAGCAGCTTGTTAGATGCCTCAACGAGTGTGGGAGTATCATGATTTGTCATAATAATCGTCATACCATTCTGATTGAGTTTTTTTATTATATTCATAATTTCGCGTGCAGATTTTGCATCAATGCCGACAGTTGGTTCATCCATCAGCAACAACTGCGGATTTCCAACCAATGCACGAGCAATAAATACACGCTGTTGCTGACCGCCTGAAAGAGAGCCGATAAGCTTATCCTTGTATTCTGCCATACCAACGAGTGAAAGAGCATCAATTACTTTCTTATCATCACTTTTTCTGTACGGCTTAAATAGCCCCTTTTCATGGAATAAATTTGCACGTACAACCTCTTTAACCGTTGCGGGAAAATCGCTGTTAAATGAATTTGCTTTTTGTGAGACATATCCGATTTTAGTTCGTGCATCGTTTAGCGTACCGCCAAACAGGGTTATATCACCGCAGTCAGGGGAGAGAAGCCCTAAAATAAGCTTTATAAGCGTGGACTTTCCTGCACCGTTTGCACCGATTATTCCGAGAAAATCGCCCTGATAAAGGTTGAAATTTACATTTTTCAGTACCGAAATATCAGGATATTCAAATGTGAGATTTGCTACATTTATTACTTCATTTTTCATAACTTTAATCTAACGCCTTTTTTAATGCATCAATATTTTCGTCCATTACTGTGAAATAATCCTTGTTGTCAATATTGCCGCCGAACGGGTCAAGCACAAGAATTTCTGCACCTGTATCATTGGCGATTGAGTCTATAATATCTTTAATATCTAATGGTTCTGTGAAAATATACTTGATGTTATTTTCTTTAATGAAATTCTCTACCTCGACAATTTTTTTCGCTGTAGGATCACCTGAATTATCTGTTTTGTTTACACTCATTTGCTCAATGCCAAGCCTGTTGCATAAATGTGTGTAAGCTTCATGAGGTACAACGATTTTATCTGTCTTAAAATCTTGTTTTGCCAAATCAAGTTTGTTGTTTAACTCATCTATTTTCTTTTTAGCTATATTTAACTGTGTATCATAATAATCTGCGTTTTTGTTGTCTTTTTTCTTAAACGCATCAGCGATTGCACACATTTGGTCATATGCATTATCAGGGTTTAGCCATACGTGAGGGTCATTATTTTCTGTAGTTGATTTTATATATGCTGAAGCCTCTACAACTGATACATTACTATCCAATGAACTTATAACCGAGTCCGTCCAATGCTCCATTCCCATACCATTATATATAAATACATCAGCCTCAGACAGATTTACCATATCCTGAGCCGTTGGTTCAAAATCGTGAGGCTCCTCGGCGGGCGGGCAAAGTATATGCACCTGTGCTTTATCGCCACCAATCTGCTTTGCAAAATCATACATAGCATAGAATGATGTGTATACCTGCAATTCATCTGTGTCAATTTTTGCCTGTTCGGATGAACACGAGCAAAGTATCAGTGATAATGATATTATAGCAATAAA
>CADBPJ010000268.1 GCA_902796445.1 uncultured Ruminococcus sp.
AATGTGGATTTATACACATTTCGCCTTGCCCGACGGCGTACGTTGGTACGTCGAGCGGTGAGTTTCGCGGATAGTTTCAAAGGCATTCAATACAAGAAATCCGCAAAAATGCGGATTTCAACGTTAATTTATTTGACAAATATTTAACAAGCCTTTTTTTATGCCACTTTAAGCCTTTGAAACGGTCTGCGCTAAATGCACCAGCCCCACCATTTATATACTTTCAATAATATCATCTAAATCTGATGTATCAACCTTTTCTATTGTGCCTGCATCTGCAGCTGATGCGATTTCAGGCTTAATCGGTAGCTTTGCTACAACATTTATGTTATACTTCTTCGCAATTTCGTCTATGTGGCTCTCACCAAATATCTTATGCTCCTTACCGCAATCGTCACACTTATAGTATGACATATTCTCAACAAGTCCTAAAATCGGAACATTCATCATATTTGCCATATTGACAGCCTTTTCAACTATCATACCCACAAGCTCCTGCGGTGATGTTACAACGATAATTCCGTCTATTGGCAGTGATTGGAACACTGTCAATGCTACATCGCCCGTTCCGGGAGGCATATCGACAAACATATAGTCAATATCACCCCAAATAACATCCTGCCAGAACTGCGTTACAACACCCGAAATAACAGGGCCTCTCCACAATACAGGCATTGTTTCGTCCTCAAGCAGGAAATTAACTGACATAAGCTCTATTCCTGTCTGTGATTCTACAGGCAAAATACCTGCTTCCGTTGCCTTTGCCATATCC
Organism: uncultured Ruminococcus sp.; assembly: GCA_902796445.1. Lineage (GTDB taxonomy): Bacteria > Bacillota > Clostridia > UBA1381 > UBA1381 > Ornithomonoglobus. The sequence goes on from CADBPJ010000268.1 coordinate 773, forward strand.
TTTTTACCGAACATTTTCGGAATTGACGGGCCTGTTATATCCGCATCAAGCACAGCAACCTTCTTGCCTTTTTGATGCATTGCCACAGACATAAGCGATGTTACAAGCGACTTACCTACACCGCCCTTACCGCTTACAACGGCAATAACCTTCTTAACATTTGAAAATACATTCTGTTCTACCAATAAGCTCTGCTGTTCATTACCGCCGCATGATGAGCATGATGAACAACCCTCACCGCATGATGAACAGCTCTCACCACATGATGAACAACCATTACATTCTTCTGACATTTTTATCTCCTTTCCGTTTACAACTTTATAAAACTGCTTTCTTTAATTCTTCTGCTTTATCTGTCTTTTCCCATGACACACCCAGGTCCTCACGTCCCATATGTCCGTATGATGCAAGGTTGCGATAAATGGGCTGTCTGAGGTTAAGGCTCTCTATAATAGCATATGGTCTTAAATCGAATACTTTATTGACTGCCTCTTCAATCTTTTCCTCAGCAACAGTGTTTGTACCGAAGGTGTCAATCATTACAGACACAGGCTTTGCAACTCCTATGGCATACGCAAGCTGTACCTCACACTTACGTGCAAGACCTGCAGCAACAACATTCTTTGCCACCCATCTTGATGCATATGCCCCACTGCGGTCAACCTTTGTCGGGTCCTTACCGCTGAATGCACCGCCGCCATGACGTGCATAACCGCCGTAGGTATCAACTATTATCTTTCTGCCCGTAAGACCGCTGTCACCATTTGGTCCGCCGACAACAAATCTGCCCGTAGGGTTGATATAATACTTTGTATTCTCGTCAATAAGCTCTTTTGGCACTGTTGCGAGAATTACTTCACGAGTTATATCCTCACGAAGCTTTTCTATTGAAACATCAGGTGAATGTTGGCTCGATACAACAACAGTGTCAACCCTTACAGGCTCGCCGTCCTCATATTCCACCGTTACCTGGGTTTTTCCGTCAGGACGTAGATAATCCAATATTCCGTCCTTACGTACTTCTGTAAGCTTCTTTGCCATTTTGTGTGCCAATGAAATAGGCATAGGCATAAGCTCGGGTGTTTCATCACAAGCATAACCAAACATCATACCCTGGTCACCTGCACCTGTTACGTTATAATCATCATTTGCACCGCCCTCACGGTTTTCAAAGCCGTCATTTACGCCTTGCGCAATATCAGGCGACTGCTCGTCGATTGATGTTACAACCGCACAGGTTGTCCCGTCAAAGCCGTACTTTGCACGGTCATAGCCAATATCAAGCACAACCCGTCTTGCAATATTGGGGAAATCCACATAACAGCTTGTTGTTATCTCACCCATAATGGACACGATACCTGTTGTGCATGTAGTTTCACACGCAACTCGTGCCATAGGGTCCTGCTTTATAATCTCATCTAATATAGCATCTGAACTCTGGTCACAAATCTTATCAGGATGTCCCTCTGTAACAGATTCCGATGTGAAAAATC
>CADBPJ010000269.1 GCA_902796445.1 uncultured Ruminococcus sp.
CTCTGCCCTTCGGCTTATCGGGTTGAGATACAACTCCGACAATTTCATTGTCCGATTTAGATAATGCTCTCAGGCTTTCTGATGCAAAATCGGGCGTACCCATAAATAATATTCGCATATTTTCCTCCAAAGTTTATTCAGGATCGACAAATCTTATGACATGGCTTGTAAATACAATTCCATCTAAATGGTCACACTCGTGGCATATTGCACGGGCAAGCAGTTCTTCACCCTCTAATTCAAATTCCTTGCCATATCTGTCAAACGCCTTGACTTTTACATAGTTAGGTCTCTCTACCTCACCCCACACATTCGGGAAGCTCAAACAGCCTTCTGTTCCTGTTTGCAAGCCTGATGTTTCGATTATCTGAGGGTTAATAAGCTCAATTCTGTCCTCACCAATATCAATAACAACCGCTCTTTTGAGTATTCCCACCTGAGGTGCGGCAAGACCGACACCATTCGCCTTTTTCATAGTATCATACATATCATCAAGCAATATTCCGAGCTTTTCATCAAATTTTTTAACCTCTTTACACTCTTTATAAAGAACATCATCTTCTTTATATCTTACCTGACGAAGTGCCATTGTACGTCATTCCTTTCTAATACACATTTATCGGGTTTTTGTCTATCTGAATTAAGACATCACCCAACAAATCATCTGATTTAACTTTATTTAATGCACCGATTAACCTGTCATTAAAGGTATCTGCATTATCACATTTTATTAGTATTTGCCATCTGTATTTGTTCTTTATCCTTGGAATCCCTGACGGAATTGGACCTAACAAGGCAATCTTTTCAGAAATTTTATTTATATCGCCAAATTCATCACGGAACAAAAATGCACTGCGTCGTGTAATATCGTTGTCATCACCACTAAAACGTATACATATCATCTCCGAATAGGGCGGATACCACATCGCATTGCGTTCGGATATTGTTCTCTTATAAAAACTGCGATAGTCATGCGATTTTACAAGGCTTATTGCATAGTTATCAGGATTATACGTCTGTATTATTGCTCTACCTGACTTGTCGCCTCTGCCTGCTCTGCCTGACACCTGCTCAAGAATATCAAATGTTCTCTCAGCACTCCTAAAATCATTTATGTGGAGCATTGTATCAGCGCTCATAACTCCCACAAGTGTTACATTTGAAAAATCCAAACCTTTTGACACCATTTGTGTACCAATCATTATATCTATTTTATCTTTAACAAATGTATCGAGTATTTCTTTATGAGAATTTTTCCTTGTGGTTGCATCTGCATCAAGACGGATTGTTGTGGCATCAGGGAATAGATTTTTGAGTTCCTCCTCTACCCTTTGAGTTCCGCCGCCAAAATATCGTATATACTTACTTTCACAAGCAGGGCAAACAGCGTAATTTGGCTGTTTATGACCGCAATAATGGCATTTCAGACTATTATCGTAGCTATGATACGTCAAGGAAATATTACAGTTTGGGCATTGCGGCACAAAACCGCACTTTCTGCATGATACAAATGTAGAAAATCCACGTCTGTTCATAAAGAGTATTGTCTGTTCCTTGCGGGTAATGTTCTCTTTAATGGCATTATATAATGACTTTGAAAACATACTTTTATTGCCTGATTCAAGTTCCTCACGCATATCTACAATATCTATTTCAGGCATAGATGATTCGTTATAGCGTTTATTCATCTCAAGTAATTGATACTTACCTAAAAGTGCATATGTATAGCTTTCAACAGACGGTGTCGCCGATGCTAAGAGAGTAACCGCACCATGTTTTCTTGCACGTTCTATTGCAACCTCACGTGCATGATAACGCGGGCTCATTTCGGATTTATATGTATCTGAATGTTCTTCATCAACTATAATTATACCAATATTGCTAAGCGGTGCAAATATTGCACTTCTCGCACCGATAACTATATCTGCTTCATTATTCATAATCCTTGCCCACTGGTCATATTTTTCTCCGACAGACAAGCCACTATGTAAAATGGCAATACGTTTTCCGAACCTTGATACAAATCTCGATACCATTTGCGGTGTCAAGGATATTTCAGGCACAAGTACAAGTGCACTTCTGCCACGATTTACAGAGTGTTTTATTGCTTGCAAAAAAACCTCTGTTTTACCACTGCCCGTTACACCATGTAACAATATCGTATGAGGTAATGAATCATCAATTGCACAATTTATCTCCGAAATTGCTTTTTGTTGCTGCTCTGTAGGCTTATTAGGCTTTATTAGTTCAGATTTTGAATCATAAATACTGCGTTCTATACCTATCTCAAAAAATTGAACAATTCCTTTTTTTAACAGTGCGTTAAGTGCCTGGTAATTTCCACCACTGAATTTAACAAGATCAGCTGTAGCAATACGTTCTGTATCCATAAGAACGCTTATCATTCGCTTTTGTATCTCTGAACGTGATTTCCCCAAAAATTCTTCTGCTTCTTCTTGCGACACAGCAAGTGTGACCATTCGTATCTGACGTGCAGCACCTGATGGCACTATTGCATTCACTATATCAATCAGCGGAGCAAGATACCTATTATGCATATATAGAATAAGCTCTGCCATATCAGGCTTAAATGCAGGCACCTCCGTCAAAAGGCGGATTATGCTTTTAACCTTATCCCCTATTTCGGATTCTTGTTTTATCCTTAACACAAATCCCTCTTTGCCTGTATTCCACTTTGAAAACGGGACAATAACCCTTGAACCAACAACAATCTTATCTTCTAAATCCTTTGGGATTTCATAATCAAATAGACGGTCAACCGCCCTTGACGGGTGGTTGACAACAATTTCAGCATACATAGCCTTTATTATTCCGCATCCTCTGAGGCATTTGAGTCAATATCCAGCTGAGAAATTGCCTCTATCTTCTTTTTTTCGTACTCGCGTGCTTTTTCTATCGCTTCAGAACGGATATAGCCTACAGTTCCGTCTGTGATTTCCTCTACAGCTTGAGTAACAGGTTTCTCAAGACCTGATAGATAACCAGCATCCGATGAATTTCTATCAGCACTAATCATTCTCGCTCTCTTTGCCACCATTGATACTAATGTGTATCTGCTGTCCACATATTTATCAAGTTCTGTAATTCCAGGTTTAATCATTTTTTATCCCTCCATTATTTTATTGCCCGATTTGACGGGCTATGTATAAAACTCAATTAAACGTTTTCGTTAATTAAGCTGTTAACTTTATTTCTTTCTTTTCTTTTTGACTCTATATAATCAAGAACGTCACAAACACAGTCTTCAATATCATCATTTTCTATCAGAACAGTATATTTATCAGCCTGTTCCAATTCCCATTTTGCATTTGTAATACGTTGCTCAATCTCTTCCGCACTTTCTCTGCCGCGTGTTATAAGCCTGTTTTTAAGCTCTGCCATTGACGGCGGAACAAGGAATATAAGCACTGCTTCGGGGAAAAGCTTCTTAACCTGCAATGCTCCCTGTGGTTCAATCTCAAGCATTACGTCCTTACCGTCAAGAAGGAGTTCCTCGACCGTTTTTTTCGGTGTACCATAGTAATTTCCGTTATAGATTGCATATTCAAGCATCTCATCACGATCAATCATACCCAAAAAATCGTCTTTTGAAACATAATTATACGTCTCGCCATCCGTTTCTCCTACGCGTTTTTCACGTGTTGTTGAGGAAACGGAAATAGTTAATTTATCTTCACGCATCATAATCTCGTTACATACCGTACCTTTGCCTGTGCCTGACGGACCTGATAAAACAAAAAGTATACCTCTCATATTATTCCTCCTCACCGCCTGTTGATGTATCACATTCGCCGTCAAGCCTTGTTGCAAGCTTTTCGGGCAATATAGCAGAAAGTATAATATGATTTGAATTCATCACAACAACCGAACGCGTGCGTCTTCCGTATGTAGCATTAACAAGCATACCTCTGTCCTCCGCCTCATGTATCAATCGCTTAATGGGTGCACTGTCCGGGCTTACTACTGCAACAGCACGATCAGCATTTATCATATTACCAAAACCTACGTTAATTAATTTCATATGCTACCTCTTTATTCAATATTCTGTATCTGTTCACGCAACTTTTCTATTTCACCTTTGAGTGTTACAACAAGCTTTGCAATTTCTAAATCAGATGCTTTGGAGCCTATCGTATTGACCTCGCGGTTAATTTCCTGAATTAAGAAATCAAGCTTACGACCTGCAGGCTCGTTACTGTCAAGAATAGTAAAAAATTCATCGTAGTGACTTGCAAGCCGTACAGTTTCTTCGTTTACCGCAACCTTATCTGCAAATATTGCAACCTCTGTCAATATTCTTGTATCATCAGGCTCGCGCTCATCAATAACCTCTTTGATTTTTTGATATAGCTTATCCTTATATACTTGGACTGCCATTGGTGAAAGCTTATCAATCTCATTTGCAAGGGATTTCATATACGTAACTCTCTCACGCAAATCCCTTTCAATTCTCTCTCCCTCACGGGCACGCATCGAGATAAATGATGATACAGCATCTGCCAAAACCTCGCTTACAGCCGTCCATATTTCTTCTTCATCGTCACGTTTTGGCTCTGCACGGAAAATATCGGTAAATGAAGCTATAGTAGACACTGAGATGTCGTCCTTAAGCGAGAATGTTTCACACAAATCACGAAGAATTTCTACATAGTTGCCTGCAAGTTCTTTGTTTACCGTTACAGTTTTATCAGCCTCACCACAGCTTTCAATACTCACGTACACATCAATTTTACCTCTTGCAACCTCTTTGCTTATAAACTGACGTACCCTATCCTCCAAAAAGCCATACTGACGCGGTACTTTTATATTATAGTCTGAAAATCTATGATTTACGGATTTAAGCTCAGCAGTTATCTTTTTGGTGCCTATTATACGCTCGCACCTGCCGTATCCTGTCATACTTTTTATCATAAAAAATCTCCTTTACAAAAAAAGCATATTAGCGCATATTATTTTTAAGTATACCATAAATCCCAAAAAAATTCAACTGTTTTTGATAAGTTTTTCAGTTTTTTTCGTAATTTATCACCTAATACATACATATATTGAAATGTATTTTAAAATGAAAGGTCTACAGGTGTAAAAATATGAATTTGAAATCCATCATAAAAGGAACGGCTTTATCTGTTATTTTCGCTGTTGCTATCCTTTTTATCGTTGCTGTGTTAGTATATTTTAATTTATTATCTGAAAAATCTGCAAGTATTGTTGTATTTGGTGGTACCATGATAGGTACATTCATAGGCTCTCTTGGTGTAGCAAAAGCAAGTGAGAATAAAATCCTTATAAATTCATTGACAGTTGCATTTTTGTTTTCACTCGTCATTATTATAACCTCTTTGATAATCAATCACGGATTTGAGTTGCACACACGTACGATTACTCTTATCGGCAGTACCTTTGCCGCATCATTTCTTGGTGCATTATTCGGAAAATAATAACGGCAAGAAATAAGCCTTGCCGTTATTATTAAAGTATTTTGCTGCTGTCGAGCAATATTGTAACAGGTCCATCATTTAAGATCGACACCTGCATATCCGCACCAAACTCACCATGTGCGGTCTTTATTCCGTTGCTTTCAATCGTTTTTATAAAATCCTCATACATTTTCTCGGCGCCCTTCGGCTCCATAGAGGCTGTAAAGCTTGGGCGTTTACCCTTACGGCAATCACCATATAGTGTGAATTGAGATACAACAAGCACCTCACCGCCAATATCTCTGATGCTTAAATTCATTTTATCATCTGCATCGGAAAATATACGCAGACCTACTATTTTATCGGCAATATATTTTAAATCCGCCTCCGTATCGCCCTCTCCTACACCCAAGAATACAAGTAAGCCCTTATCGATTTCGCCTATGACTTTACCTGAAACCGTAACAGATGCATTATTAACTCGCTGTATAACTGCTCTCAATTTTATATATACTCCTTCTCTTCAATCTCTGTCTGGAGCTGTTCCCATTCCTCCATCAACTCCATAATCTCATTATTTTTGTCCTCTGCAAGCTTTGAAAGCTCATTAAGCTTTGTAAAATCAAGTGCAAGCTCAGGCTTTTGCATTTCTGAATTTATTTCTTCAACTTCAACTTCAAGCTTCTCAATCAATTCTTCGACCTTGTTAAATCTGTTAAGCACTTTCCGTTTTTCTGCCTGTATGCGTTTTTGTTCCTGATAATCAAGATTTTTCGGCTTTTCAGCTACCTTTTCTTCAGTTTCTGTAACTGTATTTTTAGCTAAAAATTCATCATAATTACCCGTAAAACTCTTCAATCCGTCAGATGTCATATAAATAATCCTGTCTGCAAGCTTATTTATAAAATATCGGTCATGGGACACCATAAGCATAGTACCATCATAATCTGAAAGTGCTTTTTCAAGTGCTTCACGCGATTGTATATCAAGATGGTTTGTCGGCTCGTCCATTAAAAGAAAATTCGCTGGTTTTAGCATCAGCTTCGTAAGCTCCACCCTTGCTCTTTCTCCGCCTGATAATGTTTTTATCTCCTTAAACACATCATCGCCCCGAAATAAAAATACAGCTAACGCATTACGGATTTGAGTGTTATTTAATTCAGGAAATTCATCGTGAATTTCCGTAAATATATCCTTATCATGACTAAGATTTTCCTGTATCTGGTCATAGTAGCCTATTTTGATATTAGCTCCTATTTTAACTGTGCCCTCAGTCGGCTCATACTTACCGATAATATTCTTTATAATCGTGGTTTTACCGCACCCGTTCGCACCAAGCAAAAATACTTTTTCGCCTTTTGTTATGTGCATATCGCAGTTTCTGAAAATCTTGTTGCCATCAAAACTCATACCAAGATTTTCGGTTATTAAGACATCATTTCCGCCACCCTCGGAGGAGGTGAACGAAAAACCAATATCCTCTGTATCATATACAGGCTTTATAAGTGTTTTCTCAAGCTTATCAATAACCTTTTGCTTGCTCTCTGCTGTTTTTATATTTTTCTCTCTGTTCCACCGTCTTTGTTGTTCTACAATATCATTAAGCCTGTCAATTTCTCGCTGTGTATTGATATAATTTCGCTCTTCTGTTTTCTTTTCAATCTCACGCTGTTTAACATATTCACTGTATGAACCGTTATACGTTCTAAGCTTACCGCTCTCCATTTCAAAGGTGCGGTTTGTTACCCTGTCAAGGAAATATCTGTCATGGGATATGACAACAAACGCACCCTTATAATTTGACAAAAAGCTTTCAAGCCACTCCACAGATGCAATATCAAGATGGTTTGTAGGCTCATCAAGCAATAACAGGTTTGAGTCGGAAACAAGAAGCTTACCCAATGACACTCGTGTTTTCTGTCCGCCCGAGAGAGTATCAACACGTCTATCAAAATCATCTTCGGAAAATCCTAATCCGACAAGTGTTGATTTAACTATACTTTTATATCTGTATCCGTCAAGCTCGCCAAATCTGTCCTGCAGAGCTGTCTGACGCTTCACAAGTGCATCTATATCGCCTCGTTTATTCTCGATTTCGTAATGAATATCCTCAAGCTCTCTTTCTATATCTATTACCTCTCTATACGCATCAAGCATTTCTTCCATGATGGTATTTTCAGACTCTATGCAGGTATATTGATCCAAATACCCGATTTTCGTAAGCTTGTTTTTAAATATTTCGCCCTCATCACTATCTGATATTCCGTTTATTATCTTAAACAAAGTAGACTTTCCCGCACCATTAATGCCAACAAAGCCTATCTTATCCTTATCCGATATATTAAACGAAACCTCTGAAAATAAAGTTTCGTCAAAGAACATTTTTTTAAGATTTGTTCCGTTTAATAAAATCATTACGCATTAATTCTCCTCACACATCATATCCGGTAATACAGTATCGCCGTAAAGCTTTGTCCGCCACAAAATCGGCGTTGTATGCTCATATTCAAAGAGCAGTCCCGGATATACTCCATCTGCATCTATGACATTACCCAATTCATCAAGTTCAAACATAACAGGTATAACCTTATAAAAGCCGTTTGAAAGTGTACTTATATCCATTGTAAATACTCTGCTGTAGCTTTCACCCTTTTTACAGGACATAAAGTTATAGCATACAGATGTTGCTACTATCATTTGGTCATTGTTATGTACCAATGTACGGAAAGATAGCTTTTCAACGTCCTCGTTACAGTGGAATTTTAATATAAATCTTATTTTCTCATCATCTTTGAATTGACAGTTGTCCTTACCAAGTATTTCTAATGAGTCCATAATAACTTTATTTGTCAAGAAATTAAAATTATGAGAATTTGCAAAATCATAATACAATTTTGCTGTTATTTCATCATTTTTGAGATATAAATTGATTGCATCCTCAACATCACCATTAAACACAACCTTACCCTTATCAAGTACAATACCACGACTGCACAGCTGACGTATAGTCTGCATATTATGACTTACGTAGATTATAGTCTTGCCCTCATCACGTGCGGCAGATACCATTTTATCAATACATTTCTTCTGAAATGCCATATCACCAACTGCCAAAACCTCATCCATAAGCATTATGTCTGAATTAAGGTGTGCCGCGACAGAAAATGCAAGCTTAACAAACATTCCCGATGAATATCTTTTTACAGGTGTGTCGATAAACTGACCGCACTCTGAAAACTCGATTATCTCATCTAATCTCTCGTCCACCTCTTTTTTACTCATACCGAGAATTGCACCGTTTAAGTATACATTTTCCTTGCCTGTAAGTTCGGGGTGAAAACCTGTGCCAACCTCAAGCATAGACGAAATTTTACCCTTTATTCTGATTTCGCCCTCTGTAGGTGCGGTTACACGTGAGAGCAATTTAAGCAAGGTTGATTTGCCTGCTCCATTTCTACCGATAAGTCCTATTGTTTCGCCTTTTTTAACATCAAAAGAGACACCATCAAGTGCAGTGAACAATTCATTCTTTTTATATGATTTTTCGCCTATTTTCAGGTTTGGATCGTCTTTATGCCTTATTCTCGCCCACCAGCTTAGAATGTCACCCTGTAATGTTCCTCCGCCAATTGTGCCTAAACGGTAGCGTTTTGTTATGTTATCAATTTCTATAACTGTATCTTTCACTACTCTACCTCACACTGTATCCATAAACGTTTTTTCTATACGATTAAATATTATTAGGCCTACAAACAGCACCACTGCCGTAACAATCCAGCTTATACCCCAATAATACCACTCAAATCTGCCTGATCCCAATACAACATATCTAAAATTATTTATAATCGGTGATACAGGGTTAAGCATAATAAGCTTTTCAAGCATACCATTTAAGCTTACCACCTGTGATACAGGATACACAACAGGAGTTGCATACATCCACAACTGCATACCAAAGCCTACAAGTATGCTCAAATCTCTGTATTTAGTTGTTATTGACGATATTATTATACCTACACCAAGCCCTAAAAGTGCCATTTGAATTACAAGAAGAGGTAACAAAATGATAGATGAATTAGGGATAATTACCGTTCCTCTGTAAGCAAAAATTACCATTGCAACAGCAACCAAAAGCAGTTGAACAGAAAACGACAATAGTCCGTATATGACACTTGTTATAGGTGATACAAGACGTGGGAAATACACCTTACCGAACAATCCCGCATTCCCTGTAAACGTGCCTGC
>CADBPJ010000270.1 GCA_902796445.1 uncultured Ruminococcus sp.
CCAGAAATGATCTGCCAATTCCTGTTGCTCAGGGAACTGTACAGAATACGGTGCTCTGTAAAGGTCATAATAACCCTTTCTGTTCAAATTGCCGAACCAACCGACCCAAAAACTTGTAGAACCATAGCCTTCCGTTCTTATCCAGTCATATAAATGAGATAAATGGTTTCCGTTTGTTACAACGTTCTTTCTGCAGTTTATAAATACATTGTTATATGCAACGCCGTTTTTTCCGCTATGAGAATATACACCCTCATCCTGTTCAACTAAAAGATTGCCGTAACATTCAAACCATGAACCGCCCTCGTCAAAATAAAGACCTCTGCCTAATTTATTTCCATATATACTGTTATCATGAACGTAATTATATCTTACCACTAAATAGCTTGAGAAAACTCCGCCTGTATACATAGGAGCAAAATCCGATATACGCTTATCTCCACCCACGATTTCATTATACTCCGTTATATTGTACATTCCACTCGGGCTTATCGTACCTTCAAAACCATTTTGGAACCAGTTATGTGAGGTAACAACACCTACTCCGCTGGTGTTTACAGAACGTGCGCTCGTCAAAGTATCATCCAAACAGAAATAATTATTCTGTATAAAATTATGATAAGGCTCTAAATTCATATTTAGCTGTGCCCTATTCCAATATTCTTCAGCAGAATTTTCAAACGATATGCCTTTTGCGGAAAATCCTGATATATAAGATGATATTACACCTGTGTATTTGCTTTTATCTATTCGCACCGCTATTGACAAGCCTCTTAAATCACAGTTCTGAACAACAACTCTTTTGGAATTAATTATATTAATTCCTATTGAAGGTGAGTTTTCCACATTTAGTCCGTCAATGACAACATTTTCACATGAATCAATATTAAAAATATCATTGTCGTTTATTGAGAGATATACCAGCTGTGATTTATCATCTTTAGGCGGATATAAATACAGTTTTCCCGTATGTCTGTCAAGGAACCATTCTCCTGGTGCATCAAGCTCTTCAAAGACATTTGCAAAATAATATCCTGTTTCGTTTGTTTGGCGTATATACGAACGCCACAGCTTACCATAACTTCTGACACTGTTGGTTTCTTTGTTAAATTGCTTTACTCGGCCATATTCGGGAGCATATCCAAAACTGAAATATCCTCTTAGAGCAATATCGCCCGTATTTACCCAATTAAAAGGAACATCATCAAGCATCACAAATTCATAACCTCTGCCATCATCTGTAGCATTTGTTACATACCCTACTGCATCCAGGTTTCCGTTGTCTATAGCCTTGCCCATTCGTATCATTTCGCCGTTTGGGTATCTTGCAAGTGTACCTTTTTCATAACCCACATACAGCTGTGGCTCACTATATTTCATAGACTCATATAAATCTGCATATTCACCTGTTTTTTCGCCTACATAATACACTCTGCCGTACTCTGTAATACCATGTGCCTTCAAATCATACTCAAGCACCTTATCTCTTGCATTTTTGTATAGTCTTGAAAGCTGAGCAGTATCCGTTATTTCCGAGAAATTGCTCATCGGTATCATAGTTGCACTTGAAAAATGAACATCTTCGTCATTATAGTTTGTTATATATAGTGGCGCATCATCAGTTCCTGAATGGCGACCGTTTAATTGTATTGTATCTGAAACAGTATAATTGCCGCCCCGAATGTATATTACAACTCCGCCAAGTTTTTCCTTGTAGTTCATAGCAGCAACTCTATTAAGGGCGGTCTGCAAATCCTTATACGGCTTTTTTATGCTTCCGTCGCCTCTTAGGTTATCACCATCTGTAGCAACAAATATTTTTGTTTTACCCTCAGGGACAAAATCATGAATAATCTTCATTTCATCGCCCATTTGCGAGGCTCTCTGTCTGAAATTTTCTTTTGTACTGATGTCCTTTATAGGAGTCTGAGGTATTTTAACTATGTCACTTAATACCTCAGAAAAACTTTCGTTTGCATACACACTTGACATACACATAAGAACAAGTGACAGTACAAGCAAAAATCTGATTTTCTTCATAACGATCCTCCTATCTGTATATCAGGAAGAAACGGTGCATCACATTAGTAAAACTTAAAACTTCTCCGCAACCCGCACCATCATCTAGATAATATTTGAAGTCAGCTATGCTTCCTTTTTCAATCGCATTGCTCGCCGTGTCATAAATCCATACTTCTGTCCTGTATGTTGAGACATCTCTAAGATAGTCAATGTATCTATAACTCTTGTATGCATCTATATTAGAGCTATCAAAATCAGCGACTGCAATCATATCGGCATTGTAGGAAATAAGATGTTCTCCGTCACGCTTGTAGAGCCACAATCTGTTCCAACGTCCTGACTCACTGCTCGTTCCTTTAGTATAACTGTCTTTTCCTGCTTCGTAGAAGAATTTGCTTCGGTCGCAATCATATATCACAGTCAGGCTCGAGCGATCAATCGCATCGTTAACATCAAGTCTCCAACGAATTACGTCGCCCGTTGATATGGTATATATGTTTTGTGAATCATCTACTGAATTCACCGCCCCCGTATCGGAAAATTTAATAGCGTCTTTATGTAATTTAACTTCCTCTTTTTTTCCGCTACGCTCAACATTAAGCATATAATACTCGTCGCCTGAATCATCCACATATTCAGAAATACCTGTAACAACTGCACCTGATCTTAAAACAGATGTATCATATGAATATCCTCTTCCCATCCATGCACGCTTGTTTAATATTACATCTCCGACATATGAATCAGGATCGCTGTTATATACAACCACCTGACCTAATGAAGTCTGATAGCCTGATGCATACTTATTTTTAAAGTCTGTCAAATTATATACCCATATATTGTCATCACTGTATGGTTCGACTATACAAAATACAATAGTATCAAGTGTTATCGGGCATTTTCCGAGACCTGTACTAACATCACAAAGAGCCATACAGAGAGAATTAAAGCCAATTGAGCTTGTATCCTCATAGCATACATTTAATCCATCGGTTTCACTTCCTGCATTATTATTCTTTGTGTCTATAAATGTGATTTCATGATTGGAATTCAATCTGAACTTTATAATGGAGCCCGTCACACCATCAAGTGCAACATTAATAGCATCATTGTTTTTTAATGCTCTGCCGTCTATTACAACCGTATTTGCAAGTTTTGCATCGATTTTTTGATTATTTTGAGTGTATAGACGAATTATAATCTTCTCAGTATGTTCCTCTTCATACATTTTTATAACATACGCATATTGATTACCACTGTCAGCAACGTCACTCTGGTAGATAATTCTGCCGAATTGGTCTATATAAAACTCGCCGTATATAGAGGTTGGAGATGTCATACACTTTTCGTATTTATATTCTTTTCCGTCAAGCTTGATTGTTCTGTTATTTGAATTCACAGCCTTGATATCGCCTGAAACAGTTTCTGCACACAAATATATTTTCACATATTCGTCATTAATACTTCTTGCCACAGAAAGCACATATTTGTTATATGCAATCTGAGCAGTTGAAAGGACATTATCAGTTCCTGCCATTAGAATATCAAACGCATCACTCTCTTTAAGTGAGATGTCATTCTGACCGTTTTCTGATTTCAAAATATTATTGTATTCACTGTATGAGTCAACAATAAAGAGCTTGTAATCCCATACAACAACGACATCATACTGCCCATTGTTATCATTATCTATCAATCGTACATAACCCATATCAGGTTTCATAAGAGATGCGGTATCTGATGCCTCTGTTACCTTGACGCCGTTGTATATAATATCATAATCATATTCAAGCTTTGCAGATTTTCTTCTGTTGTTCTTTACTGTATACTGATACACGCCATTTGAAAAACTAACAACATCATCATCTGTAATGTCAAGAATATCCTGATTTAAATCAGCCGTTATTGAAAGAATACTTTTTCCGCCATTAGTCGATTTATAATAGACAATTACCCTCTGACCCAACAAATCCGAATAGTCCTTTTCAGGCTTTGGGAATTCCATATTGCCTATTACTAATTTTCCGTTTTTGGTTTCTCTGTTGTCATCAGAAAAAACATCTTCTGTCTTGTATATACCCAAAACAGTATTCATATATATTCCCTTCGATTTTCCATCCAAAGGACTTTTCAATTCACATTTGAACACATTAAGCAAAATGTATGCCAACTGACGGTTTGTAATATAATCAATATTAAAATCAGGCACATCGCTGAACAGTTTTTCTTGTCTTGCAATCTCATAATAGGACAAATTCTCACTTGAGAGAGTTTCATCCCAACCGATACCTATTAATCGAATAAGCATTTTTGATGCCTCAAATGCAGATATTTCTTTATCAGGTCTGAATGAGTTATCGTCATATCCTGATATTATGTTATTATCCTTTAATACTGAAATTTCCGCATAGTATGGTGTTGTTACACCCACATCAATAAATGAACCTACTGCTGATGATGAGGTATACTCATACCCTAAAATCATATATAGTGCATGAGCAAATTCACCTCTTGTAACCTTTTTTTCCATATCATCGTCTTTATCAAGTATTCCAAGACTTATCATCAATGCTTCGGCTTCACTAAAGGTTTTGTTCTTTTGCTGATTTAATTGTTCACCCAAAAGCTCAGATATTGACCCTTCTTCCTCTTCTTCGGAATCAAATTGCATTCCCTCATCCTGCATCTGTTGCATTTCTTCTTCAGAATAAATTTTTTCAGTTTCAGAGTCATCACCCTCAGCAAATACTGTCATGCATGATACCAACATTGATAAAATGCATAAAACTGCAATTAGTTTGTTTTTCATACATTATTCCTCCATAACAAAGCGTAAATCATTTGTGCAGCCTGGGCTCTTGTTGCATTATCTTTAGGATTAAAGCAACCGTTCCCCATCCCGCTTATAATTTGCTCTGCAGCCAATGCAGATACAGCAGCTTTTGCATATTCGTCTACACTTGCGTCATCATCAAACTGCACCTTATTATCCTTGAAGGTATGTCCTTTCTTATTTAAGCCATTATAAATGATAACTGCCATATCCTGTCTTGTAATATTTCTTCCAATTCCGAATTCCGTATCGGATATTCCGCTTACCAGACCTTCTTTTTTTGCGCTTGCAATATACGGTGAATACCATTCATCAGCATCCGTATCCTCAAAATCCGCCTTGAGCTCCGAATTATAAATACCAAATGCACATACCGCTAACTTAACAAATTCTTCCCTTGTTATATTTCGTTCAGGCTCGTATTTTTTGTCACTGACACCGTTTACAAGTCCTGCTTTGAACAAATAATCTACTGCATTATATGCCCAATGAGACGTTGGTAAATCATCAAAGCTTACGCTATTTACAACAATTCCGCCGCCTCCGCCCTGAGAGCCTGTTTGCAAGCTTACGTGAACTGAAGGAGGTGTACCGCCACCGCCCTGCACATTTGTACGTTTCGGATATAGTGGCACAAGCCTGTTGAATTCAGTTTGCAATTCCTTTGCGGTATAGAAAACTTTTCCGCCTTGCACAAGACGTAATAAAGCTGTGCATACCCCTTCAGGATCTGAATTCATATATGAAAACTCTAATCCAGAGGATGTTTCTATTTCTGTTATCTTGCTCTTTATTCCTGCCCAGTTATTCTGGCTTTGTAAATCTTTCAAAAGTGCCAATCCACTTTTTGTATCTTCTATACATTCCTTAACCGAATTAATTCCGTTTATATCATCTGTTATATTGGACAGATTATTTATATTTTTCATCAGCTCGTCCTGATATTTCTGATGTTGATATTCCGAAAAATCCGTTCCAAATGTATCAAAATATTCTTCGAGCTGTGTATATACTGCGTTCTTGTTTCTTATACTGATAAATAAATTTTTTATTTGGTCCCATGATTTATATGAATAGGTGTAGTCGTATATCTTATCACCGCATACAATATAAATAGGTAATTTAGTGTCATCCGACAAGACGGGGTTGAAATCAAATTCAAATTCATAGCTTCCGTCAAAATCGACATCAGTTGTATTTACATACAAGCAATTATCATAAAGACTGTTGTTTGTATTTGTCAAACTTGTGTTTGGTTTTAATATAAATATGGTTGCGACTCTTGCGGCTTGCTCACCGTCAACTTCGCCGACTATATTCATTCGTCCCGTTATGGGATTTGCGGCTTTGCCACTGTTGCTCAAACTATCTGCATATGCACTGCTGCAGATAGCTGTGCTGCATAATACCGTTGTTATTATTCCTATGAATATCTTTCTCATAACGCTCTCCTCTTTTCCCTTTGAAGCTTCGCACGACAAATTATCGTTTTAAAACTATACAGTCGCGGGGACTGCAGTAGTCCCCGCCACCTCACACAATTTTGAGCTTATTGAGCAAATGTATAGCAGTTACATATAGGTAACAAACTATCTAAACTCCGCCAAAGCATAACCTTAACTGTATATGCACCATCAGGTTTATCGATTTGAACTGTCTTTTCAAGATCTGATTTTCCTGATGTAAGCTCTGTATCTGCTACATCAACATAATTAACTGCAAGCAATCTCTTTGTATCCGTATCGTATGCTGCAGCTATAAGCTTACCGCTTACAGCTGTGTCTGTTCCGTTTAACAATACTGCTGTTACATTCAGTTTAGTAGGATCAGTAGTGTCCACACTCGCTGTTGCACTTGTTATATTAATGGTATTTGGTATTGATGCAGTATATGTGAAGTCAAACTTATCTGTCTTTGAAGTGCTGCCATACTTATCCTGCAATGATGCAAATGATAGTGCATAATTGCCTGTTTCGGCAAGCCCCTCGATTGTTACATCTGCACTGTAGCCACCAGCCGAAACTGTAGGTGTTATAGTTGCACCTGTATCCACTCCATTCTTCAATACCTTTAAAGCACTCATATCAGCACTATTTACAGGGCTCGAGAATGTAAGATGAATTGTATTTGCAGTTGATGAAAGTTCATTATTTGTTGCTGTAACTTCAAAGTCACCACTCTCAATATTGATGTTTCTTACCTTCAAAACAGCGTCGTTCTCATCAGGCTTACCATTTGTAACAAAAAACGCAATAGCGCCTAAAGACGCACCTGTTTTTTCAAAGTTACACCATGTTTCTACACCATCAACAGAAACATATTTTAATATACGCTTGTTTCTTGCCGTATCGAATTCAAACACACATTCATATGTATGCCA
>CADBPJ010000271.1 GCA_902796445.1 uncultured Ruminococcus sp.
ACTTGTTAAAGAGGGGATAGATTTATATAAGAGCATAAGAAATGAAATTCCCGACTCAATACCGTTTTATCCCATGGGAATACCTAATCACAACGACAATTTAATTTGTTTGGGATTTAAGTATAATATGTGTAAACGTATTGCGTTATGGTGCTTTGACGATGCAGACAGGGAGATTACTGTTCCAATAGAGTATAACAACGCAAAAATAATATATCCGTCCGATACAAAGATTACAATATCCCATGAAAATAACGGACTTAATGTAAAAATTCCGGCGGAGTGTACGTCGGTTATTATAGAATTAATTTAAAACATACAAGAAAGGAAGTTAAGAAAATGAAATTTGCTTTATTTTTCGGAAATCGTGGTTTTATGCCGGCAGAGCTTATTGAAGGAGCAAGAGATGATATGGTAAAGGCGGTGACAAATGCGGGCTATGACTATATCATGATGGACAAGGAGGCAACACGCTACGGTGCGGTTGAAACCCGTGACGAGGGACGCATTTATGCGCAGTGGTTAAAATCACATGAGGGCGAGTATGACGGAGTTATTCTTTGTATGCCGATATTCGTTGATGAAAACGGTGCGATAACAGCACTTCAGGATGCAGGTGTACCTATCCTGATGCAGGCGTATCCCGATGAGATAGGAAAGATGGACTTTAAGCACCGTCGTGACGCATACTGCGGAAAATTTTCTGTTACGGACGTGTTTGAGCAGTACGAGGTGCCGTATACAGTTATGAAACCTCATGTTGTTCATCCGCTGTCGGACGCTTTTACAAAAAATCTTCATGATTTTGCTGCAATCTGCCGTGTTGTAAATGGTATGAAACGCTTTACGATAGGCTGTATCGGTGCAAGAACAACAGCGTTTAAGACGGTGCGTTTTGATGAGCTTACAATGCAACGCCATGGAATTAATGTTGAAAGCTTTGATTTGTCCGAGCTTTTTGAGTTTGTTCGTGCAAAAGCGGACAATGACGAAAAGGTGCTTGCGAAAAAAGAGTCGCTTGAAAAATATACCGATTTTACAAATGTACCCGATGATAAGAAGATAATGCTTTCAAAAATAAGTGTTGTTATAGATGAATACATAGATACGTATCACCTTGACGCGATAGCCCTCAGATGCTGGAATGAGATGGAAACATATTTGAGAGTCTGCCCGTGCGTACTGCTGTCGGAGCTTAACGACAGAGGAATAACGGCGTCATGTGAAATAGATATGTGCTCGGCAATCACGATGCGCGCACTGTCCTTGGCAACACAGGGACCTGCGGCTTGTCTTGACTGGAACAACAACTACGGCGATGATCCCGACAAGGTAATTTTGTTCCACTGCGGTTCAACAGCTCAAAAGCTGATGGCGGGAAAGGGAACGGTTACATCCCATAAGATGTTTGACAAGGGCGATCCCGGTAGCGGCTGGGGTACTAACGAGGGCAGAATTGCCGCATTCCCCATGACATTCTCGAACTGTAAAACGGAAAATGGTAAAATTACCATATACTTCAGCGAGGGCGAGTTTACGGACGACAATATCGAAAAGGAATTCTTCGGCTGCGGCGGCGTTGCAAGGATTGATAATTTACAGGATAAGCTCATCAGGCTTGCGAGGGGCGGCTTTAAGCATCATACAACCGTTGCAAACGGTCATGTAAAGGCTGTTTTGGAGGAAGCATTTAAGTATTACTTAGGTTATGATGTTGTGAGCATTGAGGGCTAAGCTATGAAGATAGGCGGAATTGACGTTGGAACAACAGGTTGTAAGCTTACGGTCTACAATGAAAATGGAGAGCTTCTAAACAAGGAATATGAGGCTTATGAGGTCAGCAGAAATGCGGGCGAGCATGAAATTGACGGTTCTCTCATATGGGACAGCATAAAAAAGCTTATAAAGAGAACTACCGGGAATATCGGCAATATTGACGCGATAGGTATAACGACTTTCGGTGAAACCTTCGTTATGCTTGACGAAAAGGATAATATTCTATGTCCCTCAATGCTTTATACAGACCCCAGAGGTTTGGAGGAAGCAAGACTCTTTGATGCGCAGATGGTAATGGAGATTGCCGGAGTAAAACCTCATGCAATGTACAGCCTGCCCAAGGTAATGTTGATTAAGAAAAACAGA
>CADBPJ010000272.1 GCA_902796445.1 uncultured Ruminococcus sp.
CACTACGGGATAACCCTCGTAGCCTTGCTACTCGGCGGTTTTCGTCCGTTCTGCACTATTTTTTCGCATCCCCTACGGATATTATTGACTTTCTTAACAGCCCCAATTATTTGTTATATTTTACATGTAATGCATGATGAACGTCCTTACCTAATAAACCATAAATTTCGTTAAGAACAGGGTTCTTATCAGAAAATCGTATCTGAACAGCATCATCAGTGTGATACAGTCCCTTTGCACGTTTGTCACGTTCGGGCATTAATGCAAACGGTTGACCTGCACCGCCGATGCAACCTTCGGGACATGCCATAACCTCAACTAAATCAAAGTGTAATTCGCCCTTTTTCATAGCCTCGATAACGTATTCAACATTCTTTAAGCCATATACGACACCGATTGTAATTTTGTTATCGCCTACAAAAATGGTCGCCTGTTTAATCTGCTCTTTGCCACGTACACCGCAGAATTTAATATCCTTTAATGCACTTGAACTCTTTTCAGCAATACATGCACGGATAACAGCCTCCGCAACACCGCCTGTAACACCGAATATTACACCTGCGCCTGAGCCGCCCATATCAAACGGAGCATCAAGGTATTCAGGATCTAAATCTTCAAATCGTATGCCTGAATTTCGAATCATACGTGAAAGCTCCTGTGTGGTAAGAGAAATTTCGATAATTCTCTTTCCGTTCTCGTCTGTAAACTCTTTACGTGATGCTTCGTACTTCTTGGCAGTACAAGGCATTACGGCAATAGAGATAAGCTCGCGGTCATCATTTGTGCTTTCGTGCCACTTGCGTATTATTGAGCCGTACATCTGCATTGGTGATTTACAGCTTGATACATTAGCATTTATGTACTCAGGGTATCTCGTTTCACAATATTTTATCCATGCAGGACAACAAGATGTAAACATCGGGAACGGACCGCCTTTTTCAAGTCTTTCCAAGAACTCTTTAGACTCCTCTGTTGTGGTAACGTCCGCGGAAAGTGCAGTATCAAACACCTTATCAAAGCCCATCATTTTAAGAGCAGTTACCATTTTTCCCATTACGTTCTCGCCATGCTCTATACCGAACTCGTCGCCTAAAGCAACACGGACAGCAGGTGCAATCTGAACAACAACACGCTTTGTCGGGTCATTGAGGTATTCCCATACAGCCGCAGTTTCGTCCTTAACGGTAATTGCACCTGTAGGACATACAGCCGCACACTGACCGCAGTTTACACAGTCGGTCTGGGCAAGCTTCATATTAAATGCGGGCATAACCTCCATTTTAGAACCACGCTTTGCAAAATCAATAATACCAAGTCCCTGTTTTTCTGAACACATTCTTACGCAGTCACCGCAAAGAATACACTTGCTCGGATCGCGGACAATGCTTGTGCTTGAATCATCAATACCGCTTATTTTTCTGTTATCACTAAATCTTACACGCTCAACACCAAAACGCAGTGCAAGCTCCTGTAAACGGCAGGCGCCGTTTTTTGAACATGTAGTACAGTCACGGCAGTGTGATGCAAGAATTAGCTCCAATATCATTTTTCTGTGTTTCTGCAGTACAGGCGTGTTTGTTTTAACTCTCATTCCGTCACGAGGAACAGTAGAGCATGCCGCCTCAATTCCGCCGCGTTCGTTTTCTATAACGCACATACGGCAAGCACCGTAGGTTGAAAGCTCGGAATAGTAACAGAATGTAGGCAGATCAATTCCTGCCTTTCTTATAACCTCAAGGACATTTTTCTCGTCCTCAATTTCTACCTTTATATTATCTACATACATATAAGCCATTATAAACCCCTCCTTATTCTGCATACACTGCACCGAACTTACAGTTGGACTCGCAGGCACCGCACTTGATACATTTAGCCGCATCTATAACGAAAGGTTTTTTAATCTCGCCTGAAATTGCGTTTACAGGGCAGTTTCTTGAACATAGCGAGCAACCCTTACATTTTTCGGGATCTATCTTATACGTCTTAAGCGCTGTACACTGACCTGCAGGACATTTCTTGTCACGGACATGGGCAATATATTCTTCTCTGAAATATTTAAGAGTAGAAAGCACAGGGTTTGCCGCAGACTTACCAAGACCGCAAAGAGCTGTTTTTGAAACTGTATTTGCAATTTCTTCAAGTAAATCAATATCCTCCTCTGTGCCTTTGCCTGCAACAATCTTCTCTAAGATTTCAAGCATACGCTTTGTACCCTCACGGCACGGCACGCATTTACCGCAGGATTCATTCTGTGTAAAGTCCATAAAGAAACGTGCAACCTCAACCATACAGGTATCCTCGTCCATAACAACAAGACCGCCTGATCCTATCATCGCACCAACCTTTTTTAGTGAGTCAAAGTCAAGAGGCAAATCAAGCTGCCCTGCACCAAGTGTCAAACAACCGCCTGACGGTCCGCCTATCTGAACAGCCTTAAACTCTTTGTCATTCTTTATACCTCCGCCTATGTCAAATACAACCTCGCGAAGAGTTGTACCCATAGGTACTTCGATAAGACCTGTGTTTTTAACATTACCCGTAATGGCAAATGCCTTCGTACCGGGACTTGTTTGTGTTCCTATCGAACGATACCAATCCACGCCGTTTGTGATAATGTATGGTACATTTGCATATGTTTCTACGTTATTTAAAACCGTCGGTTTTGCGAACAAGCCGTGTTCAACCGTTCTTGGCGGCTTAACACGCGGCATACCTCTGTCACCCTCGATAGATGCAGTTAACGCCGAGCCTTCACCGCACACAAATGCGCCCGCACCTTGATTTATATGAATATCAAAGGCAAAGCCTGAACCTAAAACATCATCGCCAAGTATTCTTGCCTTTTTAGCGGCCTCGATAGCACGCTTTAACCTGTCGATTGCAAGCGGGTATTCAGCACGCACATAGATAAAACCTTCGTGGGACTGAGTAGCAATACCTGCAATCAGCATACCCTCAATCATTCTGTGTGGGTTACCCTCCATAATACTTCTGTCCATAAACGCACCCGGGTCACCCTCGTCGCCGTTACAAACAACATAGTGTACAGGGTCAGCCTGACGAAGCACCTGTGACCATTTTTTTCCTGCGGGGAAACCGCCGCCGCCTCGTCCACGCAAACCGCTTTCCTCGATTTGTGCACAAATCTGTTCAGGCGACATATCAAACAATGCTTTTGAAAGGCCTTTATATCCGCCTAATGCTATGTACTCGTCGATAGACTCTGCATCAATCTGACCGCACTCGTCAAGAACAATGCGTGTCTGTTTTTTATAGAAAGGAATGTCAAACTGTTCGCTGTATACTACACCGTTCTCGTCCTTATACATCAATCTCTCAATGGGCTCGCCTGCCATAACTGTCTTTTCAACAATCTCTTCGCAATCATCAAGTGTACATCTCAGATACAGCCAACCCATAGGCATAATCTTAATCAACGGTCCCAATTCACAAAATCCGTTACAGCCACTCTTTTTAATACCTATTCCCTCGTGACTGACCTCTTTTTCAAGCTGAATTTGTACATTCAGTCCTTTTTTGCTGCATAGCTCAATAAGCCTGTTATAAATGTCAATACTTCCGCCTGCAACACAACCCGTTCCTGCACAGACGAGAATTCGGATTTTCTGTGAATCAAGCGCCTTTTTACAGGTTTTGCGATAGTTTTCCAACGCTATTTTTGATGTCAGCATAATTAACCCTCCTTTTCCTCTGCACGAATTTGTTTTATAAGCTCCACTGCAGTTTCAGGTGTCATAGACGGATAAACCTTGTCGTTTATTGTCATAACGGGTGCAAGCCCGCAAGCCCCAAGACATGATACTGTTTCGACAGTAAACATCATATCCTCGGTTGTGGGATTTTCATCTGAAACCTTAAGAAATTCACGTACCTTATTAAGAATAGGCATTGATTTTCTTACGTGACATGCAGTACCGTTGCATATTTTAATTATGTATTTACCCTTAGCAACAAGTGAGAAGTTCTCGTAAAAAGTTGCAACAGAGTAAATTTTAGCAATAGGAATATTCATTCGCTTAGCTGTGTGTTCTAATATTTCGCGTGGCAGATAGTGGTAATCTGTCTGAATATCCTGTAAAATGGTAATAAGATTTTTTTGCTCCGTACCGTTACGGTCTATAATAGCATCAACCATTTTAAAGTCCAATGTTGTATTCATAGCATCCTCCGTAAAAGATAAAATTTATTGTTTAGGTCACACCAACCCAAATTATACTATTGTTAATTATAACAGAAAAGGAAGATACTTGTCAATGCTTTTTGTGTGACTTCTACAGTAATATTAACTGAAAAACAGAGTGGGATTTTGTATAATATGCAAACAAAAAAGATTTACATACATTTAACATACTTACGCTTTCAGAATTAACATAGAGTGTGATACAATATCAACGTACTCAAACGAGAATATAAATTAAAGGAGAATGATTATTATGAAAAAACTTATGAGTATTTTGGCAGTTGTTGCTTTAATGGCAACTATGGTAACAGGCTGTGGCACAAAGGACGAGGCTCCGACAAGCAATCCTACGGAAAAGGTAAGCGGAACTGTTGCGACAGATGGTTCAACCTCGATGGAAAAGGTAATCGGGTACTTAAGTGAAGCATATATGGAGGAAAATTCCGACGTTAAGATTACATACAATCCTACAGGCTCAGGTAGCGGTATTCAGGCTGTACAAGAGGGCAGATGCGACATTGGGCTATCTTCACGTAATCTGAAAGATGAGGAAGCAAAAGAGCTTAAAGGTACAGTTGTTGCTATTGACGGTATCGCAATCATTGTAAATCCTCAAAATCCGATTGCAGACCTTACAATAGAGCAGATTTCATCACTTTATAAGGGTGAAATTACAAATTGGAAAGAAATCGGCGGTTATGATGCACCTGTTGTACTAATCGGCAGAGAAGCCGCATCAGGAACAAGAGATGGTTTTGAATCAATCACCGATACAGAAGATGCTTGTAAGTATTCACAGGAGCTAACTTCAACGGGCGATGTAGTGCAGACAGTTGCTTCAAACCCCAACGCAATAGGATATGCTTCGCTTGCATCTGTTAAAGACACTGTAAAAGCGATTGATGTTGAGGGCGTAACACCTACAACAGAAACTATCCAGAACGGTACATATAAAGTACAGAGAAATTTTGTATTCGTAACAAAAAAGAACAAAGAGCTAACAGGTGCAGCAAAATCATTCTTTGACTTTGCAACATCTGCCGCAGCAGACGAATTGGTTACAGAAGCAGGAGCAGTACCTGTAGCGAGATAAGCTTTAATAAAATTGCCTATATCACTACCCGCAAGCAAGGGGCAGTACACAAAGTACAGCACCCTCCCTTGCGGACAGAGATATAAACGATTTCCTTTAAAGCTTATACAATATGAAAGGATTGTTATAAGATGAAGAAAACAGCAAATTATATTGAAAAATCAATGAATGTTATATTTACTATTTGTGGATTTTTAGCTGTTGGCTTTGTCATTCTCATTACAGGATTTCTTCTGGTGTCAGGTACACCTGCCATTGGAAAAATCGGCATAACAGACTTCTTATTCGGGACGGAGTGGGCATCTACAGCCCAACCTCCGTCTTATGGCATTTTACCTTTTATACTTACATCTGTGTATGGTACATTTGGTGCAATTATAATTGGTGTACCGCTTGGTCTTATGTGTGCAATATTTGTTGCAAAAATGGCGAATGATAAAGTTTCAAGAGTGGTTAGAACAAGTGTGGATTTACTTTCGGGAATTCCCTCTGTTGTTTATGGCTTAGTCGGTATGATAATTATTGTGCCATTGGTTCGTGAGGTGTTTAATCTGCCTGACGGAGCAAATCTGTTCTCGGCAATTATCGTTTTAACAATAATGATTTTGCCCTCTGTTATTTCTGTATCGGAGACTGCAATCAAGACAGTACCGAAAGAATACGAGGAAGCCTCACTTGCTCTTGGTGCAACAAAAACCGAAACTGTATTTAAGGTTATTGTTCCTGCCGCAAAGAGCGGTATTATTACATCTATTGTACTTGGTATCGGCAGAAGTATCGGCGAGGCAATGGCGGTTATGATGGTTGCAGGAAATGTTGCAAATATGCCCGGGCTATTTAAAAGTGTCCGTTTCCTTACAACAGCCGTTGCAAGTGAAATGTCATATTCATCAGGCCTACAAAGACAGGCGCTGTTCTCTATTGCATTGGTGCTATTTGTATTCATATTGATCATAAATCTTGTATTAAATCTGATAGTAAAACGAGAAAGGCAGTGAAATTATGCAAGAGAAAATATCAATAAAAAGAAAAATTAAAAGCACAGTTTTAAATATTTTAATGTATTTATCCGCAGGAATTATATGCCTTATTCTGCTCGGTGTTATCGGATATATTTTATACAGAGGCTTACCGCATATTTCAATAGAACTCTTAACATCAAAGCCCAGCCATATTCGTGGAACAGTGGGTATACTTCCAAATATCTTAAATACCATATATATTATCTTAATCACTCTGATAATAGTGCTTCCGCTTGGTGTTGGAAGCGCAATATACTTAAATGAATATGCAAAAAACAAAAAGCTTATCCGTATTATCGAGCTTGCAACCGAAACACTTTCGGGAATACCCTCAATTATTTATGGTTTAGTCGGTATGCTCATATTCGTTCAGTTCTGCTCACTTGGTACTTCAATACTCGCAGGAAGTCTTACACTCGTTATTATGACACTTCCCACAATAATGAGGACCACACAGGAAAGCCTTAAGACAGTGCCTGATGGCTATCGTGAAGGCTCTCTTGCTCTGGGTAGCGGAAAATGGTATATGATTCGCACAGTTGTTCTTCCATCTGCTATTGACGGAATTGTTACAGGCTGTATATTATCAATAGGACGAATAGTTGGCGAAAGCGCGGCACTTTTATTTACTGCGGGTATGGCAAACGAGGTGCTTGGATTTGTAGATGCAGTTACCCCGGGAAATGCAGGCTCATCGCTTACTGTGGCACTTTATATGTATGCAAAAGAACGAGGAGAATTTGAAATAGCCTTTGCTATTGCGGCAATACTCCTGATTCTGACCTTTGTTATAAATATGAGTGCAAAGTGGGCGGCATCAGCACTCAAGAAGAAAGGAGCAAAACAGTGAATATACTAACAGCAAAAAATCTAAACTTGTGGTATGGAGAAAACCACGCATTAAAGGACATAAATATAGAGCTTCCCGAAAAGCAGATTACAGCATTAATCGGCCCGTCAGGTTGCGGTAAATCCACATTCTTAAAGTGTCTTAATCGTATGAACGATCTTGTTGAGAACTGTCGAATTGAGGGTGATGTTTGCTTTAACAATACAGATATTTATAAAAATATGGATGTAAGTATTTTAAGAAAAAAGATTGGAATGGTTTTTCAAAAGCCTAATCCGTTCCCTATGAGCATATATGATAATATTGCGTATGGCCCTCGTATTCACGGAATTAAGTCAAGAGTAAAGCTTGATGAAATTGTAGAACGTTCTTTAAAGCAGGCGGCTATCTGGGATGAGTGCAAAGACAGGCTTAAAAAGAGTGCACTCGGAATGAGTGGAGGTCAGCAACAAAGACTTTGCATTGCGCGTGCTTTAGCGGTTGAGCCTCAAATACTTTTAATGGACGAACCAACCTCGGCACTTGACCCTATCTCAACATCAAAAATTGAAGATTTGGCTATGGAACTAAAAGAAAAATATACAATCGTGATTGTTACTCACAATATGCAACAGGCGGCAAGAATAGCCGATAAAACTGCATTTTTCTTGCTTGGGGAAATAGTAGAATTTGACGAAACTGAGAAAATGTTCTCTATGCCTCAGGACAAGAGAACAGAAGACTATATCACAGGAAGGTTCGGTTAAAAATCGCCCATCTCACCACTTTTTGTTCGGGGCGGTACACTTGAGCAGTGGAGTTACCTAAATCAAAGATTTTAAACTCTGTTGCATAGCTCTCGTGAACCAAATCAAAGATTTGGACTCGGGCGTAACAGCACCACTCAATGCAAAGCGGCGATCTGAAC
>CADBPJ010000273.1 GCA_902796445.1 uncultured Ruminococcus sp.
CCCCGACAGCGTGGTCATTATGCCATCGGCAAAGATTGAGAGCGGTTTAAGAAATGCACAAGTTGGCGATAAGTTCCAATTTATGCGCCAGGGCTATTTCTGCGTTGACAAGGATACAACACCCGAAAAGCTTGTATTTAACCGCACAGTTGGGCTTAAAGACTCATGGAGCAAGCAAAATAACTAACAAAGAAGGAATTACAATGATAAATTACGAAGAATACTTTGCAGACAGAGTAAAGCCTATGAAAGGCTCAGCTATCCGCGAAATGTTCAAAAGAATGGCAGACCCCGAAATTATATCCCTTGCAGGCGGAAACCCTGCATCAGAGCTGTTTCCCGCAGATGAGCTGTCAAAAATAGCAGGAAAGATACTAATGACAAGTCCGACAGTTGCACTGCAGTACGGCACAACGGACGGCTATCCCAAAATGAAGGACTGCGCCATTGCACGTGCAAAAGAGGCAGGTGCATATAACGAAGGTGATGGGGTCCTGATAATGACAGGTGCCAACCAGGGCATTGACCTTACTGCAAAGGCTATTATAAACAAAGGCGATAAAATTATCGTTGAAAGCCCAAGTTTTATCGGCAGTCTTAATGCATTCCGCACATACGAATGTGAACTTGTGGGTGTTGATGTTGAGGCAGATGGTATGGATATATCAAAGCTTGAGGAAGCCTTAAAGGCAAACCCTGATGCTAAGCTACTCTATACAATCCCTACATTCCAGAACCCTACAGGCACAACTATGAGCCTTAAAAAACGAAAAAAGGTGTTGGAGCTTGCATCTGAATATGACTTACTTATAATGGAGGATAATCCATATGGCGATTTGAGGTTTGCAGGAGCGGATTTGCCAACACTTAAATCTCTCGACACAGAGGGACGTGTAGTATATTGCGGTTCATTCTCAAAAATCCTATCACCCGGTATGAGATTGGGTTACGTGATAGGCCCGCCAAAGCTATTGGAAAAGGTTGAAATGCTAAAGCAGGTCAATGACGTACATACACCAATGCTTACACAGATGATGTGCGTGCAGTTTATGAAAAAGTATGATATAAATAAGTACATTGCAAAGAACAGAAAACTGTACAAGGAAAAGTGCGACACGATGATTAGTGCAATGGAGGAATATTTCCCCAAGGGCAAAGTGGAATGGACAGTGCCCGAGGGCGGTATTTTCCTATGGTGTACATGTCCGACAATTACTGATGTGTCAGTAGTTGTTAATAAGGCATTGGAAAAGAAGGTTGCAATCGTGCCAGGTTCGAACTTTGCAATCGACCAGAGCTTGCCGTCAAACAAGTTCAGGCTTAACTTCTCATCAGCAAGCAAATCAGACATAACCGAGGCCATAAAGAGATTAGGCGAGGTTTTGACAGAAATCCTATAAGAGAGGACATTTTAAATGGAAGAAAAGAAACGAATATTCTCAGGCGTACAGCCATCGGGAACTATAACATTAGGTAACTATATCGGCGCAATCAAGAATTGGGTTGATTTGCAGAATGATTATGAATGTATATTCGCAATGATGGATATGCACACCATAACAGTACGCCAGACACCCGCAGAACTAAGAAAGCGTACGCTTGAACTTATGGCACTGTATATTGCCTGCGGTATTGACCCTGAAAAATCAACGCTGTTCATTCAGTCACATAACAGTGCCCACGCAGAGCTTGCATGGGTGCTTAACTGCTACACATATATGGGTGAGTTGCAGAGAATGACACAGTTTAAGGACAAAAGCTCACGTCACGCAGATAACATAAATGCAGGACTTTTCACATACCCTGTGCTTATGGCATCTGATATATTGCTTTACCAGACAGAGCTTGTGCCTGTAGGTAAGGACCAGATGCAGCATATCGAAATATGCCGTGATGTTGCACAAAGATTTAATGCACTCTACGGCGATGTGTTCAAAATTCCCGAGGGCTTGCTCGTTAAGTCAGGTGCTAAGATTGCAAGCCTGCAGGAGCCTACAAAGAAAATGTCAAAGTCCGATCCTAACCCCAAGGGATATATCTCTATGATGGACGATTTCAATGTAATGGCTAAAAAGATAAAGAGTGCAGTAACCGACAGCGAGGGCGTTATAGAATACCGTCCCGATGACGAGGCAAAGGCAGGCATAAACAACCTACTAAGTATTATGGCGGTTATGACAGACTCAACTCCCGAAGCTGTTGCAAGGGAGTTTAGCGGCCAAGGCTACGGCACGTTTAAGTCAGCAGTTGCCGAGGCGGTTGTTGAAGGTATTAAGCCTATACGTGCCGAATACGACAGAATTATAGCCGACAAGGCATACCTTCAGGATATTTACAAAAGAGGTGCAGAATCTGCCGCCAGAATTGCTAACAGAACATTGAAGAAGGTATACAAAAAAGTTGGATTTATCGTAGATTAACTTGAAAGGGAGCGACATAATGAATTATGCAAATATGATATTCGCATTTGTTATAGCCTTTATATTTACATTTGCAACAACACCCTTGGTACGCCGTTTCGCATACAAAATCGGTGCGGTTGACGTACCTCGTGATAAACGGCGTGTACATAAACGCCCAACCCCAAGAATTGGCGGACTTGCGATTATATTCGGATTTCTCGTTGCAATTATCAGCTTTAACGATAGCTGGACAAAGGAATTGGTTTCAATCCTCATTGGTGTAGGAATACTCGGTGTTTTAGGCATCATAGACGATTGCAAGGAGCTTGATGCTAAGCTGAAATTTGTTGTACAAATAATTGCGGCACTGGTTGTTGTTATATTCGGTGATATTCGTATCTCTGTAATGTCAAACCCCAACGTATTCAGTGAAAATCCGTATATTATATTCCCACAGTGGCTGTCAATAACAGTAACGGTGCTGTGGATTGTGTTTATGACAAACGCCGTAAATTTCATCGATGGACTTGACGGGCTTGCCGCAGGTGTGTCTGCTATAATGTCTATGTCATTAGTGTTTATCGCAATTACGTATCACGAGTATGAAATAGCACTCCTTGGAATTGCACTGATGGGTGCGTGCTTTGGATTTTTACCATTTAACTTTAACCCTGCAAAGATATTTATGGGCGACACAGGCTCCATGTTCTTAGGCTATATGCTGTCGGTGCTGTCTGTTCAGGGTATGTTTAAAAGCTATGCAGTTATATCATTTGCAGTACCAATTATAATGCTCGGTCTACCGCTATTTGATGCGTTGTTTGCAATGCTACGCAGGCTTTTAACAGGCAAAAACCCCATGAGCGCAGACAGAGGTCATCTACATCACAGGCTCTACGATATGGGATTTTCACAGAAGCAAACAGTATTTATTCTCTACGCAATAAGCGGTGTTTTAGGAATAACATCAATTCTATTGGCAGAGCAGAGATTTTTAAGGGCGATGCTTTTACTGATAAGTGTACTGATATTCCTGCTTATTGCAACAATGCTTGGCAAGAATAGCTACGTTCATAAAGCAGATGCTACACCTGATGAGGAGGTAAACGAAAATGAAGAAGATTAAAGTTATGTCGGTATTCGGCACACGGCCTGAAGCAATTAAGATGTGTCCTCTTGTATTGGAGCTTCAGAAATACGATGAAATCGAATCTATCGTATGCGTAACGGCACAGCACAGAGAGATGCTTGACCAGGTACTTGAACTGTTTAACATAACACCCGACTATGACCTGGATATAATGAAAACAAGACAGAGCCTTGCAGGCATAACAACACGTGTGCTTGAAGGTATGGAGGATGTATTAAAAAAAGAACGTCCTGACATTGTGCTTGTTCATGGTGATACCTCGACAAGCTTTGTTGCAGCACTTGCCGCATTCTACGAGCAAATACCTGTCGGTCACGTTGAGGCAGGACTCAGAACGTATGACATTTACAGTCCGTTCCCCGAGGAAATGAACCGCCAGCTTACAGGCAGAATTGCAAAAATGCATTTCTCCCCCACTGTCCGTAACTATGAAAACCTAATAAAGGAAAATATAAACAGTGATGACATTTACATCACAGGTAATACTGTAATTGATGCTCTAAAGACAACAGTTAAAGATGATTACGTATTTGAAAATGAGTGCTTAAAAAATATTGATTTTGAAAACAAGCGAGTTATCGTTGTAACGGCACACCGCCGTGAAAATTTAGGCAAGCCATTAGAGGACATCTGCACAGCAATCGGCGAGATAGTCGATGAATATCCCGATACAGAGGTGGTTTATCCTGTGCATCTAAACCCTGCTGTACGTGAGGTAGCATGGAGGATTTTAGGCGATAATAAAAGGGTACACCTCGTTGACCCCTTAGACGTTATGGAGCTTCATAATGCTATCGCAAGAAGCTTTATGGTAATGACAGACTCCGGCGGTATACAGGAGGAGGCTCCTGCCCTGGCAAAGCCTGTACTTGTACTACGCCGTGAAACGGAACGTCCTGAAGCTGTTGCGGCAGGTACCGTTAAAATTGCAGGTGTTGACAAGGACGTTATAAAGAAGCTTGCAAAAGAACTTCTTGACAATCCTGATGAATACAACAAAATGGCACATGCGGCTAACCCATATGGTGACGGTGAAGCATCACGCCGTACATGTGAGGCAATACTGTACCAATTCGGTGCAAGAGCCGAAAAGCCCGATAAGTTTAATTGAAAGGAAACTAAAGAAACATGAAACTTGGTATATTGGTGTCAGGAATGGTGTCAGGGGAGTATAAAAACATTTAAAGAGTTTGACACATAATATAAATCATCTAATATGTCACACTATTGTTCGTTCCGGGCAATAGTGTTCTTTTTATAACCTAAAATTCAGGGCGTACCGCAATCAAATCGGTACGCCCCTTGAATATTTTTCCGCATTAGAAAGAATATTCATAGAAAGCACAAGAAGATAATCCTTATTGAATTACCATCTTGATTATAATATTTAGTTTTTAATAATAGAATAACCTAACCTTCCTTGCAAAATTTTGCTATCATGAAACAATAAAGGAATGTATTTATTTTGGCTAAATTCTGCGATAAACTTTTCACTCGCTTCTTCGTTATAGGATGAACCTGTACAAATTTTGTCTGTTAAGCATTTTTCATAATAGCATTCATCACCACACAGCACATAGTTATCTGCTAAAACGATACAGGAGCCAACGGAATGTCCACCAATTTTCTTTATAGTTAAATTATCCGCTAATGAAAATCCATCATCAATCAAATGAACATCAAAGCTTGTTGGAATGTACTTTTTTGCCGCAGTATATTCATCTTTTTGAATGTGTATAGCGGCATTTTCATAATACCCAATAGCTTCTATGTGGTCGTGGTGTGAATGCGTAATGATAACATCAGTGATATCATTTGGAGAAAGTCCGTATTCTTTTAATACATCAACCGGCTTTTTGAATAGCGACATTTCAAAGCCTGCGCCATCATCGCAACCTACATCCACAAGTATATTCTTATTTTCGGTTTGTACCAAATAGATTGTGAATGAAATCGGCAAAAGAATATCTTTTCTGCCACCTTTAAAAATATAGTTTTCACCGAATACTGATTCTCCATATTTTAATGCTACAATCTTCATTGTACCTTTAGCACTACCTTGCCTATATTTTCACCACGATAAAGAATATCGTGTGCCTCTTCAGCTTCTATAATCGGGAGAACTTTATATACGGTAGGTTTTATATCGCCGTTCGCTACCTTTTCCCAAACCTCATTGACAAGCTTGGAAAGAATTTCAGCTTTCATTTCAGGAGTGCGTGAACGAAGTGTGCTACCAACAATTCTGATGTTCTTTTTGTAAATATTTTTAAGGTCAATGGTTGTATTTGCTCCGGCAAGAGCCGCAATTACTATCCAACGACATCCATATTTTACATATGGCAGACAATCCCCGAGATTTTGACCGCCAAGGCAGTCAATAGCAATATCAATAGCTCTGCCTTCAGCTTCTTCTTTTTTGAGTATTTCAGGCAGGTTTTGTACTCTTGTGTCAACTACGAGGTCGGCACCAAGATGCTGAATGTTTTTAGGATCACTTATGACCGTTGTAATAACACGCAAACCAAATGCTTTTGCCATAGGGATAATAACGCTGGCGAGTCCACTTGCACCTGCCTGCATAAGCAAGGTATCTCCCGCCTTAGCGTGACCCTCAAAAAACAATTTAAGATATGCCGTAGCAAAAGCTTCGGGAATTGCCGCCGCTTCCGCCATCGTACAATTCTCTGGCACCGGCATACACATATCGTACTTCACGGAAACATATTCTGCATAACCGCCACCACCAAGAAGTGCACATACCTTATCACCGATTTTGTAATTTGATTTTGCTTTTGCACCTTCTGTCATTTCAACAATTTCGCCTGAAACTTCAAGCCCCATCCATTCTGGACAGCCTTCAGGTGGGGGATAGTCGCCCTCTCTTTGCAGAAGGTCTGCACGATTTAGAGCTGCATATTCAACTTTTATTAAAACTTCATCTTCAGTAAGAACAGGATTCGGAACCTCATCCCATCTTAAACTCTTATCATTATTTACAAGTATTGCTTTCATAATTTACATCCTTTCTCTATAACATCCGGCAAATAATCAAGATTATCCCGCACAGCTTTTGCCGCTTTTATTGTAGGCTGAGTGGAAACAGCGCGTTCATCATGCTCTCTCACTGCAAGATAGGTAACACAACCAAGCTGAGGTCCAATCATTCTATGGATTTTAGAATGTGTACCTCCGGATAAGAACAAAAACGGAACCTTTAACTCTTTTTTTAATAACGTAGTTATTCTTAAATTTTCAATTTGCTCTTCGTCAGAATTTGCCGCTGTTACAATTTTAACAATATCAGCACCTCTTCGTTGTTGTTCATAGGCAATTTCCAAAACCGTTTCTGCTGAAGCAAATTTAAGAACATGGGATGACATTAAGGCTTCCTTTCCCATTTGATGAATTTTATCAATCAAACGCATCTGTTTATCAATGGCAGATTGTTTCATAGCAAGCTCAAGACCTATACCCATTCCGCTATCTGAATCAAACAGGCTTGCCGGAACATCACCAAGTGTTGCACCACAGGACAGTGCCACAAGAAGTCCTTCTGCAAGTTCTTCGTCTGAAAATCCGGTGTTTTCATCCTTTCGGTAATTGGTTATATATACTGGGTGTCCGGAACACGCGGCAAATATCTTTTCATAATTTTCTTCGTTTTTGTATTCTTTTTTCAGCCACTCAAGCTGTATGCCAAGACAGTCTGCTCCATCATAGATGGAATTCTTTACTGCAAATCTTATGCTGTCGGGATTATCCTTCAATATCATACCTGTAATCAAGGGGCGATTTTGATTTAAAAATGTAGGCTTCATATGTCAGCACCTCCTGCCGGCAGCATTTCTGCCACCATCAATCATAATGTTTTCGCCATTTATAAACTGACCTTTATCAGACGCTATAAACAGAATCAAATCTATAACTTCCTGCGGCTCGGCTGCTCGTCCAAGCAAGGTCCCCATATTTGCCATTGTCGCACGAGTCAACACAGGTCCCGGTGAAACACATACGCATCTGATGCCATATTTCGAGCCGTATTGTGCAATAGACTTTGTCAATCCAAACATAAGACCCGCTTTTGATGTAGGATAATCCATACCGTATCCGTCGCCTTCCTGTCCTGTGATTGAACCAATGTTGATGATAAGACCACTTTTTTGTTCTCTCATCTGCTTTAATACTGCATGTGCAAAATAAAAAGGTCCTTTTAAATTTACGTCAATTCCCCAATCGTAAACGTCAATAGGAACGTCGGGAAACTCAGGATGCTTTTCGCTGTCAACCTTTTGCATACGCACAGCCGTACCACCTGCAAAATTGCACATAACATCAATACTGCCAAATACCTCAACCGCTTTATCTCTAATATTACAAACTTGAGCATAGTCACGTACATCGCAAACTATACCAAGCGCCTTACCTTTTCCTTTTGAATTGATTTCTTCAACCTTTTCGTTCAAAAGTTTTTCATTAACATCGCATAATACAACATTTCCGCCAAGCTCTACCCAGTTTTGAGCAAATAAAAGTCCCATTCCTGATGCTGCTCCCGTTGAAATTGCTGTTTTTCCTGTAAAATCCATATTCCGCACTCCTTTAATTTTTCTTTCTGCAACCATCAATTTGATAATCTTGCCCTGATATATATGCCGCCTTATCACTGGCTAAAAAACAAATCAAGTATGCATATTCTTCTAATTCTCCGCATCTTCCCATATAGCAAAGCTCTGTTTCGCGATTTGCACCCTCATTTCTTACACTTCCGGGAACAACATTGTTTACTGTGATTCCTTTGTCAGCAACCTCTTTTGCCAGTGCTTTTGTAAACGAGCTTACTGCACCTTTTGTCATTGAGTAATCAGCCATATTCGCATTACCGTACACACCCGCAACTGAACCGATATTAATAATCCTACCATAAGAGTTTTCTATCATATTAGGAAGAACCTCATGTGTAAAATACATCAAACCTAAAATGTTTACACTTAATCTTTTCTTCCATTCGTCACTCGTTGTTTCTACAAACGGCTTCCACATTCTCCAAAGTCCTGCGTTATTAACTAAAATATCAATTTTGCCATATTGGTTAATAATTTCCTGAGTTGTCTCATGGACTCTTTGTTCATCGCTCACATCACAAATGTATGATGATACATTTGCTCCAATTGATTTGATTTCCTCGGCAAGTGTATCAAGACCTTCTGCATTGACATCAACAATACATACATTTGCTCCGTTTCTCGCAAATTCGATGGCAGTTGCCTTTCCAATTCCGACAGATGCACCTGTAATTATAACAGTTTTATTGTGAAATTCCATAACCAATCCCCCATTGTAGTTTTTTTTATTATATCATCTTGCAAAAATCTATTCAATATGGTATACTGTAAAAAAAGTAATTATTCTGCAATTATGCTGTGTCGGAGGTGTATGAAAAGATGCAAATCGGGAAAATATATGTTTCTGAACTTTCCACATCAAAGCATATATTTAATAATTATCATTTTTGTCGCGGAAATAGTAATCTAAGAAAAACTCGAGTTGGCGTTATAATAAAAGGTAGCGGAACCTATATCTACTTGAATAAAAAACTCAATGTAAACGAAGGGGATATCGTATTTATTCCTGAGAATATTTATTGTTATTCCGAGTGGCACGGGACCCCTGAAATTGAAGTGATTTATGTGAGTTGTTTTATGCACTATGAGCAGTTTCTATATGAACCTCAAATTATTTGTTGCGATAAAGAAATCAAGAATGACCTATTAAAAATAGCCAATCTATTGTCAATCGACTATATTAAGGAATTGGAAGCATATTCATTGTTTTATAAACTGCTTAAAAAAGTGCTTCCTCAAATGGTGCAGTCGAATATTTCATACGATAAAACCTTGCAAACAGCGATTGAATTCATTACTGATAATTGGAATAATGATTTTTCTATTTCCGATTTAGCAAAAAGGTGTTGTGTTAGTGAGTCTACGCTTTACCACTTGTTTCAAAAGGAATTAGGGCAAACACCTGTTAATTTTTTGAATTCAATCAAAATTAATAATGCAATAAAATACTTAGAAAATAGTAACTATTCTATTTCTACGATAAGCAGACTGGTTGGCTTTAATTCCGAAAATCATTTCAGAAAGGTTTTTAGAAGCATCACAGAAACAACACCTTCAAAATTTAAAAAGAAGTCATAATAGATTGTCAAGCTATAACTACATTTCGTCAATAATTTGAAACAAAAAATTGCAATAATTTGAAACAAAAAATTGCAGAACAATTGACTATTATTTAATGTTATGATATAATATTTAAGTATAAAAATTTGTGAAGAATAAAAATAATTGGTGTCAAATTGGTGTCAAACCAACTCTGAAACCTTGAAATATAAGGAGAAGTGAAGAAAAATGAAATTAGGTATAGTGGGACTTCCCAACGTGGGAAAATCAACACTTTTTAATGCGATAACACAGGCAGGTGCAGAAAGTGCAAACTACCCTTTCTGTACTATTGAGCCTAATGTGGGAATAGTAGACGTACCCGACGAAAGAATTGATGAGCTTGCAAAAATGTATAATCCCAAGAAGGTTACACGTGCATTTATCGAGTTTGTCGATATTGCAGGTCTTGTAAAGGGTGCATCAAAGGGCGAGGGCTTAGGTAACAAGTTCTTAGCTTCTATCCGTGAATGTGATGCTATTGTTCACGTTGTACGTTGCTTTGAGGATGAAAACATAACTCACGTTGACGGCTCTGTTGATCCTGTTCGTGATATAGAAACGATAAATCTTGAACTTATATTCTCAGATATTGAGATGATAGACAGGAAAATTGAGCGTACAAAGAAAGCTATGAAGGGCGACAAGACACTTGCGGGCGAGCTTGCATTGTATGAGCGAGTTAAAGAAGCTTTGGAGGCAGGAAAGCTTGCAAAATCCCTTAACTATACAGACGAGGAGCTTGATTTATTGAAGGATGTATTCCTTATCACAATGAAGCCTGTAATATATGCGGCAAACGTTGCAGAGGACGATTTTGCAAACGGTATTGAGAATAATCAGCTATTGTCAAGAGTTAAGGAATATGCAAAAGGCGAAAATTCAGAGGTGATGCCTGTATCTGCACGCATTGAGGAGGAAATCTCACAGCTTGAACCTGATGAACGCGGTGTATTTTTAGAAGAACTTGGAATGACAGAATCGGGACTTGACAGACTGATTAAGGCAAGCTATTCCCTGCTTGGTCTTATTAGCTACTTAACAGCAGGCGAGCCTGAAGTACGTGCATGGACAATCAAAGATGGCACAAAAGCACCACAAGCGGCAGGAAAGATACATTCGGACTTTGAACGTGGATTTATACGTGCAGAGGTTGTACATTACGATGACCTTATGGCTTGCGGCTCAATGACATCAGCAAAGGAAAAAGGTCTTGTACGCAGTGAAGGCAAGGAATATGTAATGAAGGATGGGGACATTGTACTGTTCCGTTTCAATGTGTAATGGAAAAGGAAAACATTCATAAAAGTCACCGACAGCGAATGCGTGACAAATTCGACGAGATTGGATTTAAGGGTTGGTCAGATTATGAGATTTTGGAGTATATGCTCTATAACGTATACCGCCAGGGCGACACCAACCCTGTAGCACATCGCTTACTGAACTACGGTATGGGCAACATTGTAAATGTACTAAAAAGCTCATATAATTTCGATATGGCAAATAACATAGACAATGTAGGCGAAAACACAGTTCGGTTTTTGCGTTCGCTTAAAGAGTTTATTGATTACTACAAGCGCAAAGAGCTTGAGTATGAGCCGATACAGCTAAAGCGAGATAATCTTCCGGATATTTTATCATATGCAGAGTTTGACTACAGTAAGGAAGATATTGTTATGATGTGCGGTGACAAATTTGCACGTATAACAAGCGTGACAAACATAACGGAGCTCTCGGGCTTTGCAAGTGCCGAAACAAGTGCTGAGAAAATTGTCAGAATTGCAAGCACCAACAACGCACACTATGTTATTATGGTACATAACCATCCCGATGGAAATCTTGATGTATCTATGGCTGATATTGTAATGACAAGAACGGTAGATAAACTGTTAGAAAATATACACGTCCATTTTATAGATCATTTTATAACAACCAACAGTCGTGATTATATAAGTATTAAAAAGTATATCCGTTTGTATGAATTAAATGAAGGGAAATCTATTTACGACGACGAAATGACCTGTATATAACAGGTAATAAACGGGAATGGTAGATAGAGGATTTATAAGACTAAAGGAGGCAACAAAAATGCTTGATGAAGAAATGAAAGAAGCTTTTGAGCTCGATGATGACAACATCGAAGAAACACAAATCCCGACAGACAGCGAAGAAAATATTGGAAACATAAAAATCTCCGTAGACGTTGTTGCAAAGCTTGCATCTATTGCGGCATCGGAAATTGATGGTGTTTCAGGTATGCATAAAACATTTGTCGGTGAGGTTACACAGAAGTTTGTGAAGAAGAACTTGTCGCAAGGTGTAAAAGTCGACATCGATGACGGAATGGCGAATATTGATTTGTACCTTGTTGTGAAATACGGCATAAAAATTCCCGAGCTTGCATGGAATGTGCAGGAGGCGGTAAAATCCACTGTAGAAGAAATGACAGGTCTAAATGTTACGTCCGTAAATATCCATATTGAGGGTATTGAATTTGGCGATGAACTTGACACAGACGAGGAATAAAATCCACAAATTCGCAGAAAAATAAAAAAAGCTCTTGACAAATCAACGAAAATATGGTAATATAGTTGTTGTGTTTGACAAGAGCATATGCGCTCGTAGCTCAGCTGGATAGAGTGACTGGCTACGAACCAGTAGGTCAGGGGTTCGAGTCCCTTCGGGCGCACCAAAATAGAAAGTTCCATCGCAAGATGGGACTTTTTATTTTGCATTTGAATCATAAGGGACTCGAACCCTGAGAGGGCACGAGCGTTTAGAAAACAGTGCTGTGCTCTGTTTTTAGCGAGTGTTGCGAGGCTTTATGCCGAGCAAGTGCAGATTGCGGAGCAATATGCGTCCCTTCGGGCGCACCAAAATAGAAAGTTCCATCGCAAGATGGGACTTTTTATTTTGCATTTGAATCATAAG
>CADBPJ010000274.1 GCA_902796445.1 uncultured Ruminococcus sp.
ATATATCAAACATCATTGATGTACGTTCTGCACTCTCAGGAGTTACACGGATAAGTCTGCGTGTTGCAGGATGCATTGTAGTCAAGCTCATCATATCGGGCTGATTTTCACCAAGACCCTTAGAACGCTTAATATCAAAATCGTCCTTATCCTTTGATAACCCGTCATTTGAAAGCTTTGCAAGTATTTCTTCCTTTTCACCGTCTGTATATGCAAAGAATTTCTCGCCCTTACGCTTACCCTTTGTAATTACTATTTCATAAAGCGGCGATTCTGCAATATACACCTTACCTACCTCAATAAGAGTCGGTACAAGTCTGTAAATCATAGTAAGAAGTAATGTACGTATCTGGAAGCCGTCAACATCGGCATCTGTACAAATTATTACCTTATTCCACCGCAGATTATCAAGTGAGAAGGTATCAAGATTTTTGTTATGTGATGATTTAATCTCAACACCACAGCCTA
Organism: uncultured Ruminococcus sp.; assembly: GCA_902796445.1. Taxonomy (GTDB): domain Bacteria; phylum Bacillota; class Clostridia; order UBA1381; family UBA1381; genus Ornithomonoglobus. The sequence continues at coordinate 469 of CADBPJ010000274.1, forward strand.
AAACCTTTAACAAATCTATTATAACATCACTCTTAAAAATCTTCGGATAATCTGCCTTAAGGCAGTTTAGTATTTTACCTCTTATAGGCATAATAGCCTGGAATGATGCATCTCTTGCAAGCTTACATGAGCCAAGAGCCGAATCACCCTCAACTATATAAACCTCACGTTTTGTTACGTCCTTGCTACGGCAGTCAACAAACTTTTCAACTCTGTTTGTAACGTCCATAGTGCCTGTAAGCTTTTTCTTAATGTCTATTCTCGCCTTTTCTGCATTTTCACGGCTACGCTTATTTACAAGCACCTGATTTGAAATTTTTTCCGCATCTGCCTTGTTCTCTATGAAATAGATTTCAAGCTGATGACGTAAAAATTCCGTCATGGCATCTTGAATGAACTTGTTATTTATAGCCTTTTTAGTCTGGTTTTCATAGCTTGTCTGTGTTGAGAATGAATTTATAACAAGTGCAAGGCAATCCGCTACGTCATTAAACGTGATCTTTGACTCGTTCTTTGTATATTTATTCTGCTGTTTTATATATTGGTCAATAGCATAAACAAATGCATTTTTAACCGCCTTATCGGGTGAGCCGCCATGTTCAAGGAAACTTGAATTATGGTAATACTCCAAGAATTTTACACGATTTGAAAAGCAGAATGCAATCTGCATTTTCATCTTGTAATCATCTTTATCTTCACGGTCACGGCCCGTTCTTTCACAGCCCCATGTTTCGACAGTTGTCATTGCATCTTCGCCGACAGACTCCTTAAGGTAGTCTACTATACCATTTTCGTAATAGTATTCAAACAATTCCATACCGTCGGCAGTTTCGTTGTACAACACAAATTTCAGGCCAGCATTAACCATTGCCTGCTTATTAAGCACATCCTGGTAAAACTCTATTGGGATATTTATATCTGTAAATACCTCTGTATCAGGACGCCATTTCTGTATTGTTCCCGTCTGAACACTGCGTGTAGGCTCCTTTGTAAGACCGCCTATATTCTTACCCTTTTCAAAATGAAGCGTGTACTTAGTCTTATCACGTATGACCTCAACGTCCATATATTCGGACGAATACTGTGTAGCACAAGCACCAAGTCCGTTAAGTCCCAAGCTGTACTCATACTGACCGCCTTTGTTGTTTTCATACTTACCGCCCGCATACAGCTCACAGTATACAAGCTCCCAGTTATAGCAGTCCTCCGCCTCGTTATAGTCAAGAGGTACACCGCGTCCGTGATCTCGCACCTCGATAGAATTATCCATAAACCGAGTTATTTCTATAAGGTTACCATATCCCTCTCTTGCCTCATCTATTGAGTTTGACAATATCTCAAAGAATGAATGTTCGCAACCCTCAAGGCCGTCCGAGCCGAATATTACCGCAGGACGTAAACGGACACGTTCTTCATCTTTCAGTTTTACGATAGACTCATTTGTGTATTCTTTCTTTTTCGGCATATCTGTCTATATGCTCCTTTCAAATTAAAATACAAATATACTATCCTATTTTATACCATTTTTAGTGTTTTGTCAAGTCCAAACCCACAATTTGTAGTGGTACGGCATCTGAAGTAAAATACCAACAAAAAAAAGGAGAGGATGTAAAAAAACAGCACCGACCATTTGACGGCGAATTAATCTATCTCAAAATATAGATTAATTGCTAAAAATTATTACAAAATTGATTATTTCGGAGAAAATCTGCAATTTTGCAGATTTTCTCCGAAATAATCAATGCCGTCAAACTACGAACGAAAACCGTTCCTCACGTACACGCGTACGCTACAGAATAACCCTCACAGCTATGCTGTTCGGCGGTTTTCGTCCGTTCTGCACTATTTTTTCGCATCCCCTATGGATATAATTGGCTTTCTTAACAGCCCCCATTCAATTTTACAGCATAGCTTTTAATCTATCATCTACTGCTCTTAAAAAGCCTTCTGTATCAACCTTGGTTTTTGTTTCAAGCTTTGACATAGAGTATAAATCTCCCGTCATAACTCCGTCCTCTATTGTCTTTATTGTTGCCTTTTCAAGACAGTCTGCAAAGTTTACGAGGTCACTCAAATTATCAAGCTCACCACGTTTTCTCAATGCACCTGACCATGCAAATATTGTTGCAACAGAGTTTGTTGATGTGGTTTCACCCTTTTGATACTTATAATAGTGACGTTGAACTGTGCCATGTGCCGCCTCGTACTCATATTTACCGTCAGGTGATACAAGTACCGATGTCATCATTGCAAGTGAGCCATATGCTGTTGCAACCATATCCGACATAACATCACCATCATAGTTCTTGCACGCCCATATATATCCGCCCTCAGAACGAATAACACGTGCTACGGCATCGTCTATCAATGTATAGAAATACTCTATTCCAGCTTCTTCAAATTTTGCCTTGTACTCATTCTCATAAATCTCTTCAAATATGTCCTTAAAGCGATGGTCATATTTTTTTGAAATTGTGTCCTTAGTTGCAAACCATACGTCCTGTTTTAAATCCAAGGCATAGTTAAAGCAGGCTCTTGCAAATGACTCAATACTCTCATCACGATTATGCAAGCCCTGTATAACACCGCCGTTTTTGAACTCGTGTATAAGCTCTTTCTTAACGTTTCCGTCCTTGTCTGTCATAACAAGCTCTGCCTTACTGCCTGCATCTACCTGCATTTCGACATTTTTATAAACATCGCCGTATGCGTGACGTGCAATAGTGATAGGCTTTGTCCATGTAGGAATATACGGGACAATACCATTTACAAGGATAGGAGTTCTGAACACTGTACCATCAAGAATAGCACGGATTGTACCGTTAGGTGATTTCCACATTTCTTTTAGGTTGTATTCTGTCATACGTGCCGCATTCGGTGTGATTGTAGCACATTTTACTGCAACTCCGTATTTCTTTGCGGCCTCTGCACTGTCTATTGTAACCTGATCATTTGTTTCATTTCTATATTCAAGCCCTAAATCGTAATATTCTGTTTTTAAGTCGATATATGGATTCAAAAGAATGTCCTTTATCATTTTCCATATAACTCTTGTCATCTCATCTCCGTCCATTTCAACAATGGGCGTTGTCATTTGAATTTTGTTCATCGTTACTCTCCATCTATATTTTACATAAATAGGGATTCTCTACAGAATCCCTTATATTTAACTTATGCCTTTTTAGTTATCTTCTTAGTTTCAACTTTCTTTACAGGCTCTGCTTTTTTAACTTCTACTATCTTTGCAGGCTCTGTCTTCTTTACTTCAATTTTAGCCTCAGCCTTCTTCGCAGGTGCAGCCTTCTTCGTCTCCGCCTTTTTAGCAGGAGTTGCCTTCTTTGCAGGTGCAGTCTTCTTTGCAGGTGCTTTATATGGTGCAATTGCATCCTTTAATGTATCAAGTCTCGCAAAGTCACCCTTTGCTGTTGCCATACCCTTTTCGATAGCAGCATCAAGAGTTGTCTTACCTGCAAGTATGTCCATAAGTGCTTTTCTTGCAATATCGATTACTGCATCGTTATCACGATAGTCATAACCCTCTACCTCAAGAACTCCGTTTGTTGACTTGAAATAGAATGTACCGCCGCAATCTTCGTCTGTCATTGTTACCTGAACAGCCATATCAGCAAGATTCGTTGCATCTGCTTTTTTAAATTCAGTTTTGATTTTCTTTAAAGCATTTTCGAATGTCATAATATTTCTCCTTTCGATTTAAAATAAATATGATACCTACTCCTATAGTATATATGAAAATTTTTTCTCTGTCAATTAATTTTCATATTTTTGTTAAAAACACAAAGAAATTAACTTATTTATACGATTTTTTTGTTGTTTATACAGTCTTATTTATCTCTGCGGCCTTTAATGTGTTTTTCATAAGCATTGCAATGGTCATAGGACCAACACCGCCGGGTACGGGAGTTATGGCTCCTGCTACCTCTTTTGCAGTTTCAAAATCAACATCGCCAACTAAAGTTTTTGGGGCAATCCTGTTTATACCCACATCTATTACAACTGCACCTTCTTTTATCATATCACCCGTTATAAAGTTCGGAATACCAACCGCTGCAACAAGAATATCTGCTGACTTTGTTTTTTCCTTTAAGTCTTTAGTGCGTGAATGACATACAGTTACTGTTCCGTTTTGATGCAGTAACAGCATAGACATAGGCTTTCCTACAATGTTTGAACGGCCCACAACCACACACTCCTTACCGCAGACATCAATGCCCGATTCCTTTATAAGCTCC
>CADBPJ010000275.1 GCA_902796445.1 uncultured Ruminococcus sp.
AACAAAATCATAATTGCCTGTCATTATTTTGCCTACATTTATTGGGTGAAATGCATCTACATCCTTTTTAGGGTCTATGGCATTTATGATTGCTTCTTCGTTTATGTGTTTTGGCACAGGGAGCTGACACAGTATACCCGATACTGCATTATCATTATTAAGCTTCTTTATAAGCTCAATAAGCTCTCCCTCTGTTGTTTCTTCAGGCAATTTGTACTCAAATGAATTTATTCCGATATATTCACATGCTTTCTTTTTGTTAGATACATAAACCTTGCTTGCGGGGTCCTCGCCTACTAAAATTACTGCCAGACCGGGATTTATTCCCCTTGCCTTTAGTTCCTTTACCTGTTCTTTCATTTCGTTTTTTATTCTGTCGGACACTTCCTTGCCCATTAGTAGCTTTGCCATTGTTATCATTTCCTTTCTTTTGGTATGGCGGTATAAGGCATTTCGGTGAGAGACCGATTAAATCTGTCCTGCCTGCCTCAACTAATGCTTCATACACCAATTTATAATTATCAGGGTTTTTAAATTGCAATAATGCCCTTTGCATCGCCTTTTCTTTCGGAGATTTTGCAACATAAACCTCTTTCATCGTAAACGGATCAAGCCCCGTATAATACATACACGTTGAAATTGTACCAGGTGTCGGATAAAAATCCTGTACCTGTTGTGGATTTATTCTATTCAGATTAAGATACTCTGCCAATTTAACAGCATCTTTCAATGTCGAACCGGGATGACTTGACATAAGATACGGAACAAGATACTGCTTTAAACCCATCTGTTCGTTCAGCTTGTAAAATTTTTCAGAAAATCTGTTATATACAGCATTATCGGGCTTGCCCATATATTTCAAAACATTATCCGAAATATGTTCAGGTGCAACCTTAAGCTGACCGCTTACATGGTATTTTAACAACTCCCTGAAAAAAGTATCGTTTTTATCTGCTATTAAATAATCAAACCGTATACCCGAACGAATGAACACCTTTTTTACATTCGGAAGCTTACGCAGCTTACGTAGTAATTCGAGATATTTGGTATGGTCTATTTTCATATTCTGACACGGTTTCGGATACAGACAATGCTTTAGCTTACACGCACCCTGTGTTTTTTGCTTATCACAGGCAAGCTCTCTAAAATTCGCCGTAGGGCCGCCCACATCATGGATATAGCCTTTAAAGTCCTTGTCCTGAGTCATAAGCTTTGCTTCTTTAATAAGGCTCTCATCACTGCGTGAAGTGACTATTCTGCCTTGATGAAATGCTAAAGCACAGAAATTACAGTTCCCGTAACAGCCTCTATTTGCCGCAAGCGAGAATTTAACCTCCTCTATTGCTTTGATACCGCCTGTTTCTTCATACATAGGATGATAGTTACGCATATATGGCAAATCGTAAACCTCGTCAAGCTCCTTTGTTTCTAACGGGGGTTGAGGCGGTAGTTGTATAAGATACCTGTCGCCATGCTTTTGTGCGAGCGCCTCACCAATATACGGATTTTGCTCAATATACTGCTCCTTACAAGAAAGGGCATATGCTCTTTTATCCGCTACACACTCCTCATATGATGGAATTTCCTTGTATCCGTCTGCGTGGGGAGATATAAAGCAAGTTCCTTTAACAGTTGTTATTTCGTTGACCTTAACTCCCATATTGAGTAAGTCCGCAACCTCAACTATCTGACGTTCACCCATGCCGTACATCAGAATATCTGCACGTGAATCAAAAAGTATTGACCTACGCACCTTATCTGACCAATAATCGTAATGAGCAAACCGCCTCAGGCTTGCCTCTACTCCGCCTATGAGTATTGGAATATCGCCAAATGCCTCTCTTGCACGGTTACAATATACAATAGTCGCCCGATCAGGTCGATGCCCTGCCTCATTATTAGGCGAGTATGCATCGTCATGACGTTTCTTCTTACTAACTGTATAGTGGTTTACCATACTGTCAATATTTCCTGCACTGACAAGTACCCCCAATCTCGGTCTGCCGAAAGCTTTTATTTCATCGGCACTATGCCAATCAGGCTGCGGCAATATTGCCACACGATAACCGTGATGTTCCAAAACACGTGAAATTATAGCATGTCCAAAGCTTGGATGGTCTACATATGCATCTCCCACTATATATAAGAAATCATAATAGTCCCAGCCCCTCATTTCCATATCCTGTTTTGATACCGGCAAAAAATCATTCTTCAAAATCATCTTCCTCCGCAATATCGTCAAACATCATATCTGCGTGAGAAATCAATACATCTCTTGGCTTTGAGCCGTTAGGCGGTGAAACGATACCTCTTGACTCCATTTGGTCAATAATCCGCCCTGCACGTGAATAACCAACTCCAAGACGTCTTTGTATCATTGA
>CADBPJ010000276.1 GCA_902796445.1 uncultured Ruminococcus sp.
AAAGGGCAAGCGTGAATGTTGGCAGCTGACGCTGAAAAATATTAAGGATTGTGAAAGAAATTTTGACCTGTACGGCTTTATTGACGTAGATTCAAGAATTTCATGGCACGCTCCGTGCAATAATGATACCTTTGAAAAATCCGTAAACGGTGTGTGCTTTCAGCACATAGCATATAATTCTCCGACTTCATATCACTGCATACACTTTGCGTCGGACAGTGAGATTTACGGCTATGACGTTGCCAGAAACCGCTTTATAGGTGTATACGGCAGTTATGCCGAGCCGGAGGGTACAAAGCGCGAAAGACTGGAAAGCAAAAATAATGTATTTGACTATTTTACTGCCGGCGCATTGCAGATAAAGGTTAATCTTAAACAGGGCGAAACAAAACGCATAAAATTTACCGTGGGAGTTGAAACAAGCGTTGAGGCGGCGGCAGATGAAACAGCCGCAATACTTGCGGACGGCGCATTTGAAAGAGAACTTGATATAATAGCAAAAAAGACAAGTATGTATGATGACAGACTGTATATAAATACGCCCGATGAGGAAGTAAACCGCATGGCAAACATATGGCTTAAGCGTCAGATGGACTTGGGCAAAACATGGGGCAGAGTGTATAACATGGGATTTCGTGATATTATGCAGGATATTATAGGATTTATACAGCTTGATTCCGAAATGTCAAGAGAAAAAATCGTTGATTGTCTGCAATATCAGAAAACCGACGGAAATACGTTGAGGTCATGGGTGCCGCTTGACCTTGATCCGTATCGTGACGGTGCTACATGGATGCTTTCAACGGTTATGACATATGTCAAGGAAACGGGTGACAAAAGCATACTTGACGAAAAGGTCGGATATTGGGAAAGTGATATAAAAGAAAGTGTGCTTGACCATTGTTTCCGCGGTGCGGACTTCCTTCACCGTGAAGTCGGAGAATATGGACTTTGCTTGTGGGGCGGCGGTGACTGGAATGATTCATTTGACGGCGCGGGACTGAAAATGATTGGTGAAAGTGTATGGCTTTCCATTGCGGCAGTAAAGGCGACAAAGGACTTTATCGAACTGCTTCACTATCTCGGCGATGATACGGCGGCGGCAAAATATGCAGCGGCAAACGATAAGATGATAAATAATATTCATTATCATGGCTGGGATAAAGACCACTATATATACGGAATAAACGATTGGCGCGAAAAGGTAGGTACATATGATACCGCTGATGCGCAGATTTTCCTTAATCCGCAGACTTGGGCGGTTATTGCAGGTGTGGCAGAGGACGAGCAGGCATTGCTAAATCTTGTTGAAGACAGGCTTAAATGCGATTTTGGATACGTTCAGTGCACTCCGAGCTATTCAAAGCCTGATCCGCACGTGGGAAGAATATCATATTTCGGCAAGGGCTTATTTGAGAACGGTTCCGTGTATAATCATGGCTGTGCGTTTAAAATGGTTGCCGACTGCATTGCGGGACGCGGAAACAATGCGTATAAGACGCTGAAGCTTATGTCACCGTATAATCCGAAAAATCCGTACGAACATTCGGGAGTTGAGCCGTATGTTACCACAAATATGTATTTGGGCCCCGAATGTAAGCTGAGAGCGGGAGAGGTTACGGGCAGCTGGACAACAGGTACAACAAGCTGGGTGTTCAGAACAATTGTAGAATATATGCTTGGAATAAGAGCCGAATTCAACGGCTTGCGGATAGAACCGCAGCTGCCTGACGGCTGGGATGAGGTTACGGCAGTGCGTACATTCAGAGGTGCAGTCTACCGCATAACAATTGAAAAAAATGGCAAAAAGGAAATATACCTTGACGGTAAAAAGCTTGAGGGAAGCATAGTTCCGATTTGTGAAAAAGGAACGAAGCATGACGTGACGGTCAGAATATAAATCGGAAAAATCATTATTGACAAAATTTATAGTATAATTCATATTTTTATTTGCAAAATTGCTTTATAAATATCGAATTAAGAGGAGAAAATCATATGAAAACAATTAATTGCAAGGAAGCGCCGTTAAAGGTATTCGGCATACCGTTTTTTGAAAAAAGAAAGCTTTTTGAAAGACTTCCCGATGAACTTTGTGATATTCTTGAAGTAGATTGCGGCAAAAGATGTCCCGGTGCTCGTATCGGATTCCGCACTGACGCAGATACGTTTACGGTGAAAATATCTTTAAAAACTTTGAGATTGGATAGAGGGATGTCGATATTTTCATGTCAATCAACAGCGGTTATGATAGGTGACAGAAGTGATCCGATTTTTGCAGGACTTGTATCACCGCCCGATTATGAGACAAAGGTGTTTGAAAACACTTTCAAAAAAAAGCCGGTTATGGAGGAAGTAACGCTATGGCTGCTGCGTAACGAGGAAATCGAAAGTGTTGAGATTACTTTCCCTGATGACGCACACGTTGAAGAACCTACCCCATACAAGTACGGCCCAGTACTTTTTTATGGCTCTTCCATAACAGAGGGAGGGTGTTGCTGTAATATTACCAATAATTATCCTGCCCTTTTATCGCGTTGGCTTGACATGGATATATATAATTTCGGATTTTCGGGAAGTGCAAAAGGAAATCCGGAAATTGCTGATTATATAAACATAATTGATTTTTCTGTTTTTGTTATGGATTATGACCATAATGCGCCGGATGAAGAATTTTTACTTAAAACTCACGAACCGTTTTTTAAAAAAATTCGTGAAAAACACCCGGATATGCCTATACTCATGCTTGCAAGACCAACTTTCGGGAATTGGCAGGATTCCGATTGGCGAAGAAACATTGTGAAAAGTACATATGAAAATGCTGTTGCGGCAGGCGATAAAAACGTATATTATATACCGCCCGAAGAATTTTACGGAAAAAAGGACAGCCGGCTCTGTACTATTGATGGTGTGCACCCGAATGATTTGGGATTTTATCGAATGGCAGAGACGATTTATCCGGTAATGAGAAAAATGCTCAAAATAAACTGAGTGTTAAGAATATAAAAATACAAGAATTAACGCAGATAAAATTATCGAACTACA
>CADBPJ010000277.1 GCA_902796445.1 uncultured Ruminococcus sp.
CAGCTGGGAGAGCATCTGCCTTACAAGCAGAGGGTCACAGGTTCGAGCCCTGTAACTCCCACCATAAAAAACTTAATATGCTGGTGTAGCTCAATTGGCAGAGCAGCTGATTTGTAATCAGCAGGTTGCGGGTTCGAGTCCCATCACCAGCTCCAGGCGGGACAAGTTCACTTGTCCCGTATAATATGGGAGAGTTCCCGAGTGGCCAAAGGGGACAGACTGTAAATCTGCTGCTTATAGCTTCGGTGGTTCGAATCCACCCTCTCCCACCAGAAAAGACGGTAGGTTTTGATTGAAAACCTACCGTCTTTTCAACTAAATCCGTCTTGCGACGGAAGAAATCTGCTTTGCAGATGAAATCACTTCGTGATGAAATCCGACTTCATCGGGATATTCAGGACGGATTTGATTTCATCCGAGCATAGTGAGGATTTCATCCAAACTTGTTTGGATTTCATTGTGAACAAAGTGAACGATTTTATTATTGAATTATTTTTGATTTATTATATAATGTTATAAAGAGGTGTCTTAAATGGCTGAAAATAAATTAGCAGATTTATCTATGGATTTTGCAGTAAAAATATTAAAAATGTGCGATGGAATTAAAGGTCATTATTCTATCATAAATCAGTTAGAAAGAAGTGCCACATCCATAGGTGCAAATATCAGAGAAGCAAAATATGCCCATAGCAAGCCTGACTTTGTATCAAAACTTCAAATTTCATTAAAAGAATGTTACGAAACAGAATATTGGCTTGAACTAATGCAAAGAGCTGATATACTGCCTGATGTTTCAGTCCTTATCCATAATTGCGGAGTTCTCCGTAAAATGCTTATCTCTTCCATTAACACCGCAAAACAAAATATGAATAAGTAATAAAACTGCCCTATGAGACAGTCTAAAGGGGATGTTGCTTAACGCAACACCCCCCTTTAGACAGTATCTGCTATTTTGCCATTTTTGAAAGAAATGCCTTAGTCCTTTCATTCTTAGGATTATTTATAACCTCATCAGGTGTGCCGTCCTCAAGCACAACACCCTCGTCCATAAATATAATCCTGTCTGCCACGTTCTTGGCAAACTCTATTTCATGGGTTACAATAATCATTGTAATCTGTTTTTGGGCAAGGTCCTTTATGACCTTCAAAATTTCGTTTGTTATTTCAGGGTCAAGTGCCGATGTTGGCTCATCAAAGAACAAAATCTTCGGATTTAACGCCAATGCACGTGCGATTGATACTCGCTGTTGCTGACCGCCCGAAAGCTCACATGGGTAATTGCCAAGCTTTTCACTTAAACCCACTCTCTCAAGCAAGGTTTTCGCCTCATTCTCGATTTCCTCATTTATCTGCTTTTTATTCTTCTTATAGTCAGGACGTTCCTTTGCAAGAAGCTTTGGAGCTAACGTTACATTCTCCAGCACATTATACTGCGGAAACAGATTAAAAGACTGGAATACAAGTCCGAAATTCAGTTGACGGTTACGAATTTGCTCGGCTGTGAGCTTAGTTTTATCATCAGCATTAAATATGCACTCGCCATCAACCCAAATTTCACCCTTAGTCGCTGTTTCAAGAAAATTGATACAACGCAACAAGGTTGTTTTTCCACTGCCAGAGGAGCCGATTACGGCTATTATCTCGCTTTTTTCCATAGAAAAGCTTACGCCTTTTAAAACCTCTGTTTTATCGAAGCTTTTACAGATATTTTTTACCTCTAATATAGCCATAATATCCTCCTTAATTATGGTAATAGCTTAACTTTTTCTCTGCGTACCCAAACAACAGTGTCAGTATTCCGCAGAATGCAAGATAGAACAAGCCCGAATAGAACAACGGCCACAGTATACCCGCACTGTTCATAAACCGCTTAGCATTCCAGGTTATCTCATATATCATAATAGTATTTGCCAAGGAGGTGTCTTTTACAAGTGTCAAAAATTCGTTACTCATGGGAGGTAATATGTTTTTAACTACCTGTAGGAGCACAATTTTAAAGAATATCTGACGTTTTGTAAGGCCAAGAACAGTTCCTGCCTCGTACTGACCTTTTGGGATTGCCTCTATTCCGCCTCGGAATATCTCGGAGAAATAGCAGGCGTAGTTAATCACAAATGCCATTATTACCGCAATAAACGTGTTCATTCCGCTTATTCCCAAAAGTCCCGGTCCAAAGCCGAAGATTATAAGCTGAAGCATCAACGGCGTACCACGTATAATCCATATAAACAGCTTTATCGGATAGCGTATAACCGCAAACTTGCTCATGGAGCCAAATGAGATTATAAGTCCCAAAGGGAGAGCCATCAAAAGAGTAAGCCCGAATATTTTAAAAGTCATCCATAAGCCTTCAAAAAGACTTAATGTAACAGTTTGAAACATATATCAATACCTTCCTACCATACGTAAGGGGCTGTTGCATTTAGCGCAGACCGTTTCAAAGGCTTAAAGTGGCATAAAACAAGGCTTGTAAAATATATGCCAAATAAATTAACGTTGAAATCCGCATTTTTGCGGATTTCTTGTATTTAATGCCTTTGAAACTATCCGCGAAACTCA
>CADBPJ010000278.1 GCA_902796445.1 uncultured Ruminococcus sp.
GTATCATGTTCACCGTTCAGAGTTCCGATCGCAAGATTGGCTGCTGCTCAGGCAAACATCAAGTCATCTAAATAATAGACAAATACAAAAAATTCCTGTGGGGTATCCCGCAGGGGTTTTTTATTTGTATTGTTGCTTGTAATATTTCAAATTATGTGTTATACTGTATTTGAAGGGAGGCAAGCAAAATGATTTCAAGAGAATTAATGAATGAACTTGCCCGAATAACAAAAGAAGAGGAAAGCTTTCTTGCCGGAAAAAAGGATATTGACAGAGATATTTACACAGAAAACGGCGGTAACATCGTAAACAGCAAAAAGCTTTTAAGTAAAGGCAAGCTTATAACCGTTCGCCCACACACGAGATTTGTGCATTTCCCCGAACATTCGCATGACTTTATAGAGGTTATATATATGTGCAGCGGTAGAACAACCCACATTATAAACGGAAATAAAATCCTGTTGAAAGAGGGCGAGCTTTTATTTCTTGGTCAAAATGCACATCAGGAAATTCTGCCCGCAGGAATAAATGATGTTGCAGTTAATTTTATTGTACTGCCTGAATTTTTTGACGTTCCTCTATCTATGCTCAATGACGAAGAAACTCCTTTGCGTTCATTTATAATCGACAGTCTAAAGAGCGGAGATAATAATTCCTGCTGTATGCATTTTAAGGTGGCGGACGTACTTCCAATCCAGAACCTCATCGAAAATCTGATATGGGCTCAGATAAAAAGCACACAAAATAAAAGAAAAATAAACAGCTTCACAATGGGGTTACTGTTTTTACAGCTGATGAACTACACCGACCGCCTTGTATTACAGAACAAGGAGGAACAAATTCTTATAAAAATTCTCAGATACATAGATGAAAACTACAAAAACGGAAGTCTTACCGAGCTTGCAAAGGATTTACATTACGATTTTTATTGGCTCTCGCGCGAAATAAAAAAACAGACAGGCAAAACATATACGGAGCTTGTTCAGGAAAAACGACTTGCCCAAGCCTGTTTCCTTTTAAAAAATACGGATATAACCATTTCCGATATTGCAATTCAGGTAGGCTATGACAACATAAGCTATTTCCACAGAATATTTAAAAAACGTTTTAATATGTCGCCTAAAGCATATAAAATCACAGCAAACGAATAATGCAAATAAGGACACTTTTTCAAACAAATGGTGTCCTTTTATTTTCAAGTATTTAGTGTTAGAATTAGGGTAGAAGTATTTCGGCAATGACCATTTTATGGTCAGGACTATTTATGAAAGGAACTGATATTATGGAAAGATTTGATTATGCAGTATCTCGCTATAATGAATATGGCGTAGACGCAAAAAAGGCTATTGAGATTTTGAAGAACGTACCCATCTCAATGCACTGCTGGCAGGGTGATGATGTTGTTGGTTTTGATACCAAAACAAGCTTGTCAGGCGGTATTCAGACAACAGGTAACTACCCGGGCAAGGCAACCACTCCCGAGGAGCTTATGGCCGACCTTGATATGGCACTAAAGCTTATCCCGGGCAAAAAGAAACTTAATCTTCATGCTTGCTATGCTATTTTTGATGGCGAGTTTGCTGATCGTGATGCAATTAAACCTGAACACTTCAAACGTTGGCTTGATTTTGCAAAAGAGAGAAATATGGGTATAGACTTTAACCCGACATTTTTTTCACACGCTATGGTAAAGGACAATCTCACACTCTCATCACCTGATGATGATGTACGCAAATTCTGGATAGAGCATGGTAAGAGATGTCTTGAAATATCAGAATATTTTGCAAGAGAAACAGGTGTTCCATGTGTAATGAACATATGGATTCCCGACGGTATCAAGGATGTACCTGCTGACAGATACACACCAAGAAAGAGATTTAAGGATTCACTTGACGAAATCCTGTCAATCCCATATGACAAAAACCTTGTATACGTTACACTTGAGTCAAAGGTGTTTGGTATCGGTCTTGAATCATACACAGTAGGTTCAGCAGAGTTCTGTATGAACTACGTAAATGAAAAGGGCATTACTCCGCTTATGGATAACGGTCATTACCACCCGACGGAGGTTGTATCGGATAAAATTCCGTCAATGCTTTTGTTTAATGACAAGATTGCATTACATATAACACGCGGTGTTCGTTGGGATAGTGACCACGTAGTATTGCTTGATGATGAAACGAAGGAAATTGCACAGGAAATCGTACGTAACGATGCACTTGACCGTGTATTTATCGCAACTGACTATTTTGATGCATCAATCAACAGAATTTCTGCACTTGTTACAGGTATGCGTAACGTTCAGAAGGCTTTACTTTACGCACTTCTTCAGCCCAATGATACAATGAAGGCCATGCAGGATTCTGCTAATATGACAGAGCTTATGGTATTGAAAGAGGAAATGAAAACAATGCCGTTTGGCGATGTATGGGAGGAGTTTTTAAGACAGGAAAACATCCCCGCAGACTACATAACACCAATTAAGAAATATGAAGGGGACGTATTATTAAAGAGATAACGAAAGGGGCTGTTGCATTTAGCGCAGACCGTTTCAAAGGCTTAAAGTGGCATAAAACAAAGCTTGTTAAATATATGCCAAATAAATTAACGTTGAAATCCGCATTTTTGCGGATTTCTTGTATTTAATGCCTTTGAAACTATCCGCGAAACTCA
>CADBPJ010000279.1 GCA_902796445.1 uncultured Ruminococcus sp.
GATATTTTTGTAGGTTCTTATATGGGGTTGATAGCCGAATCGTTGGCATTTTTGGCTGTTGTTGTTGCAATTTTCAGAAACAAATCCCAAAAAGCACAATAACGTGGTTTGCATTATATAACAAAAAAACAGAGGAGGTAATTTTATGTTTGAAGCTACTGTTAAATTCTCGGATGGTTCGGTAACGGAAATAAATCCGAAAACAGAAAAAAAAGAAAGAGTAAGGTATGCGGTTATTGAGCGTGAAACTCTTGATTTCACTAAAGTAAAGTATGTTGATGTCTTGGTGAACGAAACCGAAATTAAAGCCGGAGACAGTGGATTTTTCCTTTGCCCAGGTGGCTGGTGGAGAACTAAGCTTCATGACTGTGCAATCGGTCATTATACAGAGCGTGATGATATTGAATATATCAATTATGATCCACATATGTATGTGTTGGGAATAAATCATAATAATAAAGCATATATTGCCATAACTTCGGGAATGAGAGAGATTTCAAATCAGCGTATTTGTGTAGAGAACAATGAATATAAATTCTATTACAGATTTGAAGTTGATGAAGAAGAACTATATGAAGATATAAAATTGGAAATCCATGAGCTTGAGGGAGATATATCCTACAGTGCAATGGGACGAGAATACAGAAAATATGTTTTGCAAAACGGATTTGTGAGTATAAAGGACAGGCTGAATGAAAGCTTAAAATATGCGGCGGAATCGGTTTGTGTAAGAGTGAGAATGGGATGGAAACCGGTTCCGTGTACAATTCTTGAGCAGACGGAGGAGAATGAGCCGCCCGTTCATGTTGCTTGCAGCTTCAAACAGGTTGAGGATTTGATGAGAGAATACAAGAGAGCAGGCATAGAAAAAGCCGAATTTTGTCTTGTGGGCTGGAACAAGGGCGGACACGATGGCAGGTGGCCGCAGATATTGCCTCCGGAGGAGACTCTCGGCGGCAAAGACGATTTATTGTCACTTATAAAGACAGCAAAAGAACTCGGTTATACCATTGCTCCTCACACAAACAGCACCGATTCTTATACCTTGGCGGAAAACTTTGATTGGGATTTTGTGGCTCGTAAAAAGGACGGCTCGCCGAGTATAGAAGCTGAAAGATGGGGAGGAGGAAGAACATACAATGTATGCCCGAAAAAATCGTTGGAACTTGCGTATGAAACATTTCCGCCGGTTGCAGAGTTGGGATTTTACGGAGCGCATTATATAGATGTTATAACGGCAACGCCTCCGAGATATTGCTATAATGCCGCACATCCGGTAAACAGGAAAGAGGCTTGTGAGTATTTCGATAAGCTTTTTCGATATTCAAGAGAGCTTTTCGGTACGGTAGGGTGTGAGGTTGGCATGGAGCACAGTATGAAGAACTGTGATTTCATATTGTACAGCACTATGGATAACGGCTTAGACAGAAAAGTGGAGAAATCGGATTTGTTCTCAGAATATGTTCCGTTTTGGCATATAGTATTCCACGGCATCGTTTTAAGCAATCCGTATGCGGGTACTGTTAACGCCGCCATAAACCGTAATCCTGACGCACTGCTGAGATTGATAGAGCTTGGCGGCAGACCGGTAATTTACTACTATTCAAAATTTGTTTCCGACGGAACCGATTGGATGGGAGACATTGATTTCAGAATGGATACTGAGGGGGATATTAAATCCGGAACGGAAGCGGCACTTAGTACCGTGAACATATATAACGAGATGAGTTATCTGCAATATGAATTTATGGATAAGCATGAGAAGATAGGTGAGAACCGTTACCGCACGACGTATTCCGACGGAAGTGAAGTGACGGTGGATTACAACAAGAAAACATTCTCAATAAAAAAAGTAGAAAAAGTATAAAATATTGAGATATTAAAAAAGAAAGCAGAGGCTGTAATAATGGAAAAATATAATGATTTATCTTTGGTTTCACAAAACCGAGAGCCGCAGAGGGCATATTACATACCTTTTAGTACCTGTGATGCGGCATTGACAGGGAACGGTGAAGCATCGGACAGATACACATCGCTTAACGGAACATGGGGCTTTGAGTATTTAGAAACACCGCTTGATATTCCGGAGAATATTGAGGATATTGAATGCTGTGCGGAAATTCCCGTCCCGTCATGCTGGGAGTGTTACGGCTACGGTCAGATACAGTACACCAATATAAATTATCCGTTCCAGTACGATCCGCCGTATACAATGAGTATGAACCCTGTGGGTGTTTATACAAGAAAATTCAATGTGTGTGATACAGAAAAGCTTTACATGATATTTGAGGGTGTAAGCAGTTATTTTGAACTGTATATAAACGACAAATATGTAGGCATGAGCCGCGGATCGCATATGCAGGCGGAGTTTGACATAACAAAGCATATAAACCCGGGGGAGAACACCGTAACAGTTTTGGTATACACATGGAATGTTGAAAGTTATCTTGAGGATCAGGACTTTTTCAGATTTCACGGTATATTCAGAGATGTTTATCTTCTTGCAAGACCTAAAAATCATATTCGGGATATTTATATAAAGGCGGATGTAAACCGCGGCATTTCGATCGAAACTGATTTTGTCGGCGGAGAATTGCCGTACAGCGTTACAATATATGATCCGTTCGGAAATGTGATTGACAATACAGAAAAACCTTTCCTTTGGTCGGCTGAAAAGCCGTATTTATATGGTGTACTCATTGAGTGCGGCGGCGAGTACATATATAAAAAAGTCGGTTTCCGTACAGTTTGCACATCGGACAGCGGGGAACTGCTTATAAACGGAGTATCGGTAAAGCTCAAGGGTGTAAACCGCCATGATTCTCATCCGCAATACGGATATTGTACATCATTGGCTGATATGCGAGAGGATATAATTCTTATGAAACAGCATAACATAAACTGCGTGAGAACCTCTCATTATCCCAATCATCCGCGCTTTTTGGAGCTGTGCGATGAATACGGTATTTACGTAATTGACGAATGTGACCAGGAAACACACGGAGTAGAACACGCATTCGGTCTTTGCTCTCTTGCGTCGATTGATGAAATGGCATCAAATCCCGCGTGGTTGCCGTCATATCTTGACAGAATGGAAAGAATGGTGGAACGTGATAAAAATTCTCCGTCCGTTATCATATGGTCACTCGGAAATGAGGGACAGTTCGGAACAAACCATGTAAAAATGTCGGAATGGACAAAGAAACGTGACAATACAAGACTGATACATTACGAGCGTACCGCGTTCCCGAACAAGGCATATGGGGCGGATCAGATAAAAATAGATCCTTGTGTTGACATAATAAGCCGAATGTATACAAATCTTGAATGTCTTGAAATTCAGGGCAATATGACAAATGACAATCGTCCGTATTTTTTGACGGAATACTGCCATGCAATGGGGCTGGGACCGGGAGAGCTTACGGACTATTGGGAGCTGATATACAAGTATCCACGTCTTATAGGCGGTTGCATATGGGAATGGTGCGACCATGCGGTAAAGACGGAAAAGGGATATATCTACGGCGGCGACAGCGGAGAGTTTCCTCATGATGGCAATTTCTGCTGTGATGGTCTTGTATTCCCTGACAGAACACCATCAACAGGTCTGCTTGAATACAAAAAGGTAATAGAGCCGCTTAAGATAGAATGTAAAGATGCAAAAAATGGTATTTTTAAATTCACTAATCTGTTTGATTTTACAAATTTGTGCGAATATGCTTTTTGTTACAAGGTTATATGTGATGATAAAGCTGTAGAAAGCGGAAGCTTTGAGGTGTCACTTGCACCGCATGAAAGCTGTGAGGTAAGATTAAATTATAACACTCCCAAGATTGCAAAATACGGCGCATATGTAGAGATATATATGAACACAGCAAAAGCGTACAGTTATTGCGATGCGGGACACAATATAGCATGGGCACAGTTTGAGATGCCTGCAAATATTGTAAAAGAGCCTGAAATGTGTAAACAGGCTATTGTACTAAATGACAGCAGAAGATATGTCAGTGTACAGGCAGGGAAGAATGAATATGTTATAGATAAGGCACAGGGAATGGTTTCATCGATAAAACAGGGCGGCAGCGAATGTCTGGCACGAACATCGGACATAGTGCTGTGGCGCGCGATGATAGATAATGACGTATACAAAAAGCCAATATGGGTAAACGAGCATTTTCATAAGACATATTTCAAACCGCGTACTCATACTGCACACAGCACAGAGGAGGAATATCGGATTACATTTAACGGTGTTATAGGTGCAAACAGCAGACTGCCCGTTTTTGAGACTGATATAACATATGTAATCACATCAAACGGATTAAGGGTACAAATCCGTGCGGTAAAAAATGATAAGCTTAAGGGAATGAATCGTTCCTCCTCGGAGGAAACAGACCTCGATCTCAATCTGAAAACGGATATAGACGAAATTCCGCGTTTTGCAATGAGATTTGCACTGAATCCTGAATTTGAACAACTGCGTTATTTCGGACGAGGTGACAGGGAATGTTATATTGACTATAAGGCACATTCAAAAATGGGTGTATGGGAAAGTACGGTTACGGATGAATATGAGCCGTATATAAGACCGCAGGACTGCGGAAACCATATCGATGTAAAGGAGCTTATCGTAAGCGGCAGTGATAAGATATGCTTTACGGCAGACAAGCCCTTTGAATTTTCGGCTTTGCACTATACAGTAGAGGAGCTTGACCGCGCACAGCATACCTTTGAGCTTTCGGAGTCAGGTACGACGGAGGTTCTTATATGTTATAAAAACCGAGGCATAGGCTCGGCAAGCTGTGGACCGTCTCTGTCAGAAAAATATCGGGTTACAGATAAAGTAATCGATTTTGAATTTGATGTTTTATGACATACGAAATAATACCTAATTATATGCAATGTGATAAATAAACTGTATCATTTGTGAAATATGACAAATTTGTCCTAAACATATTTCAGACAAAAGGCTGTCAAGGATAACAAAATGATTTGGGAGTATAATTGATTTTCATCGGATATCTGAATTGTTCAGATCCTCCAAAATCCCTTGTACAATAGTGCGAGGGATTTTTTTGATGCAATAAATCAAAAAATGATATATTTCCTGTTTTAATCGGAAAACAAATTCAAGAAGGATCTTGTTGATAAATACAACTTTGACTACAAGAGCGTCAAGAGCATCAGGGATTTGGAACCGTACCTGGAGAAAATCAAGCAGAACGAGCCTGGTATACACCGTTATTTGCAATTGCGGACAGTTATTTCAACGAAAAACTAAAATTCATTCTTGACAAAGTTGGATAGATGTGATATTATGTGTATATTGTTGGAGGTGCTTGTAATTGTTTGCAAAAGAGAGGCAACATAAAATATATTTAATGTTGAAAGAAAAATCTGCTGTGTACACTTCATCTCTTGTTGAGCATTTTGGTGTATCTATAGAAACAGTCAGGAGAGATTTGCTTGAAATGGAACAAAACGGCTTACTCATCAGGGTACATGGCGGTGCTGTTTTAAACTCGGATATGAAACCCTATATGAATTTGCCGGTTCGAAATAAGATGCAGGTTGAACAAAAGAATGACCTTGCTTTGAATGCACTGAAGTTCATCTCAGAAGGTGACATTATAGGTGTTGA
>CADBPJ010000280.1 GCA_902796445.1 uncultured Ruminococcus sp.
AAGCTCCTTTTGTATCAATGCTTCACCGTGTTCTTTAGTCTTTGATGATGCATAGTCGACAAGGTATTCTTTTAAAGTCATAATAGCATTAGGCTGACAGCAATTTCCTATTGCACCTGATTTTGCCAAAGGCATAAACCTATCACCTGTTCTTCCCTCACGATAGCAGGCTGTACAAAATGATGGAATATACCCCATCTCGATTAACCAATCTGCCACCTCGTCAAGAGTTCGTGTATCACTTCTGTCGAATTGCGATGTATTTTCCTCGGGCGGTTCTTCTTGTGCATATCCGCCCACAGACGTTCTTGATGCGCCTGAAATCTGGGATATTCCCAACTCTAAAGCAACACGTCTGTTTTCTGCAGTTTCTCGTGTTGAAACTATCATACCCGTATATGGCACTGCAATTCTTATTATAGCTATAATCTTTTGCCATATAGCATCAGGCAATGCATTTGAAAAATCGTTCACATCTATATCTTCGGCAGGACAAATTCTGGGCACACTTATTGTATGAGGCCCGACACCGAATACACTCTCTAAATGCTCTGCGTGCATCAGGAGTCCGCACAGTTCATATGCATATGTACCAAGCCCAAACAATACACCAAGGCCAACATCGTCTATACCGCCTTGCATTGCTCTGTCCATTGCCTCGGTATGGTATTTGTAATCACTCTTAGGACCTGCGGGATGGAGTTCTTCGTAGTTTTTACGGTTATATGTTTCCTGAAAAAGTATATATGTACCTATCCCTGCCTCCTTTAACTTTGTGTAATTCTCAACAGTTGTAGCAGCAATGTTGACATTAACACGTCTTATTGCACCATTTTTGTGTTTTATCGAATAAATAGTTTTAATACATTCCAATATGTACTCAAGCGGATTATTTACAGGGTCCTCACCTGCCTCAAGGGCAAGGCGTTTGTGTCCCATATCCTGCAAGGCTATGGTTTCCTCCCTGACCTCCTCCTGAGTAAGCTTTTTTCTGCACATAGTCTTGTTCTTTACATGATATGGACAATATGTACAGGAGTTTATACAATAGTTTGATAGATACAAAGGTGCAAAGAAAACTATTCTGTTACCATATATACGCTGTTTGATTTTCTTTGCCAAGGTATATATTTTCTCATTAAGCTCCTCGTCCTCGCAGGCGAGTAAAACCGATGCTTCACGATGATGAAGCCCCTTGCACTCTGCCGCTTTTTCGATTATACTCTCAATAAGCGCTTTATTATCCTTGTTGTTCTGTGCATACTCAATAGAGGCTAAAATTTCGCCATCGTCTATGAATTCGTCTGCATCCATTGATTTTACGTCATACATTGCATAATCACCCTTTCAAAATTTATTCCATATAGTACTGAGCCTTGTATTCCTCATACATATCAGCAAATTCCTTGATTTCACCCGACTTCAATCTGTTCAGATATTCGTGTGTTTCCATTGAGTCATGATTTATCTCTATCAGACATACTGCAATATTAGAGCAGTGGTCGGATATTCTCTCAAAATTTGTAAGTAAATCCGACAGAATAAATCCAAGCTCCATTGTGCAGTCGCCGTTGCGTAGTCTTGAAATATGACCATTTTTAATCTTACGCTTTAATCTATCAATAACCTGCTCCAGGGGTTCAACCTTTTTAGCAAGCTCCAAATCATCATTTATCAATGCCTGAGATGTAATATTCAAAATTTCCGTAACAGCAGAAATAATAATGTTAATATCCTCTTTTGCCTTCGGTGAGAATGAAACATTTTTATCATCTATTTCCTTTGCAGCCTTTGCAATGTTCAATGAGTGGTCGGATATTCTTTCAATATCACCTACACAATGCAGGAGCTCTGTCACGATTTTACTGTCTGTTGCGGACATATTATTTGCCGCAATCTTTACAAGATACGTACTCGTCTTATCCTCGTACTTATCTACCATAGCTTCAAGCTCTTCTATTTCACGAAATACCGACAAATCATAGTTATCTATAAGACCTATTGATTTTTCAAAAGCTTCAAGTGAGATTTTAGACATACCGCCTACAAGGTCCTTACACTTTTCAACCGCGAATGCAGGAACGGACAAAAATCTCTCGTCCAATGTATCGAAGATGTCGGTTTTTTCTTGTTTGTTACTCTTAATCGACTTAACCGTAAGCTTTTCTATAAGTGAGCAGAAAGGCATCAATATTACAGTTGACACTATATTAAACAAAGTATGAATTATAGCTATATTAAAGGCTGTAGCACGCATATTCATAAATTCAAATCCAATTAAGCTGTTTAATAGATAGAACACACCTGCAACAATAACCACGCCTATCATCTTTATATATAAGCACGCAATAGCAACTCGCTTTGATTCAGTGTTACCGCTTAAAGACGAAATAATAGGTGTGATGGTTGTACCAATATTCTGACCGAGAATAACAGGAATTGCCGTTGAATACGGAATTACACATGTTAATGACAAAGCCTGTAAAACACCGATTGATGCTGATGATGACTGAATAATTGCAGTAAACAATGTTCCTGCAATAATACCCATTATCGGATTTGAGAACGCGGTCAATACGCTTGTAAAAGCTGCATTATCTCTAAGACCTTCAACCGATCCGCTCATTGTTTCCATACCGAACATCAAAACTGCAAAGCCAATCATGATTGCACCAATATTCTTTTTTCGGTCATTCTTAGCCGTCATAGACATCAATAGTCCGATCGCCGCAAGAATGGGTGTAAAGGACTCGGGCTTTAGCAATTTCATAATTGTAGCCGTTCCCTGAATATCTGCTGTACTCAACAGCCACGATGTAACGGTTGTACCGATATTTGCACCCATAATAATACTTATGGTTTGTCCAAGATGCATAAGACCTGAATTTACAAAGCCTACAAGCATAACCGTAGTCGCTGATGATGACTGAATTATTGCAGTAACAATAAAACCAAGCAAAAAGCCTTTAAAGCGATTAGATGTAAGACGTGCAAGTATTGATTCAAGCTTACCGCCTGCAAGCTTTTTAAGGCTGTCGCCCATCAATTCCATTCCGTAAAGGAACAAAGCAAGTCCGCCTATAAGTCCCAATATGCTGAATATATCCATAATTCTCCTCCGCCGCTCCATCTTTTGCAGAT
The DNA here is from genome assembly GCA_902796445.1 of uncultured Ruminococcus sp. GTDB lineage: Bacteria > Bacillota > Clostridia > UBA1381 > UBA1381 > Ornithomonoglobus. The sequence continues at coordinate 3,142 of CADBPJ010000280.1, forward strand.
TTCCTCTATTGTATATCGTAATTAGTATACCACATATAATTCAAATTTTCAAGAGATTTTGACAATTTAATAATATATTAAAAAATGACCATAGGGGTATGCATAAAAATAGCGTAGCAGTCATCAAAACTACTACGCTAAAAAGTCTAACTTTTTGGGGTCACATCATTCGCCGTCAAATGATCGGTGATGTTTTTTACATTCCATTCTCTATAATATCAGGAGTTTCCAACGTTATCCTGCCTATCGTTGCACTACGCAACTCATCGAGTACCATATTTGCGGCACGTTCCATATCCACCTCTCCGCCTGAAATCACAAAACCACGGCGTCTGCCTATAAGTTCAAGGACTTCATACCCTCTAAGTCCTGAAATATCGTCCTTGATTTTATATCTTTCCGTAACCTCCGCCTTGTAATTATCCCTTAAATATTCACATAGAGAATATGCCAAAAGCTCACGGTTTATTATCTCGTCCTTTATTGCACCTGTGTAAGCAAGACGTTTTGCCAATTCCTGATCCTCAAACTTAGGCGGAAGAATACCTGGTGTATCTAAAAGCTCTGCATCTCCTTTTATTCTGAGCCATTGTTTACCGCGTGTCACACCGGGTCTGTCACCTGTTTTTGTGCTTGCCTTACCAAGCAGTCGGTTTATAAGACTTGATTTACCAACATTCGGAATGCCCACCATCATAAGTTTTAGGGTACGTGTTCTGCCACGCTCCGCATCACGTTCTATTTTATCCCTTACAAGCTCACGTGATTCGTTAAGCACAGTATTTATACCCTGACCTGTTGTACAGCTTATAGGTATAACACGTATTCCGTTATTTTTATACCAATTAATCCACTGCTCCGTACGTTTGGGATCAGCCAAATCAGCCTTGTTCATAACGAGAAGACGCGGTTTATTCTTAATAATATCATCAAAATTCTGATTTCTGCCCGAAAATGGTATTCTTGCATCAAGAATTTCAACCACCACGTCAATCATTTTTAGATTATCTTCAATCAAACGGCGAGTTTTCGCCATATGTCCCGGATACCATTGTAATGTATTTTGCATATATATATTCTCCTATTAAAAAAAACAGCGGGGGATGTAAAAAAAACAGCACCGATCGTTTGACGGCAAATTAATCTGTATCAAAATATAGAGTAATGTCTAAAAAGAATTACAAAATTGATTATTTTGAAGGAAATCTGCAAATTTGCAGATTTCCTTTTAATGCCGTCAAATGATCGGTGCTGTTTTTTACATTCCCTATGGATATTATGACTTTTTTACAGCCCCACAGTTGTTATTCAGTTTTCCCTATTGCATTAAACGGGAATACCCTTAATTGTGACTTGCCAAGTATTGCTTCTCTTGGAATTTCGCCTACTCTTGCCACACGGCTGTCGGAGGAATGTTCTCGGTTATCCCCCATTACAAACACACAACCTTCAGATACAGTAAACGGATATTTAACTGCACTATCTGTTATAAATGTCTGTCCGTTAATATATTCCTCGCTCAACTCATTGCCGTCAACATATACTTTACCGCCGCGTATGTCTACGGTCTGTCCCTCTGTTGCGATAATTCTCTTTACGTAGTAAATCCTTTTACACTCATAAGGCAACGAAAATCTTTCTTTAAATTTTTCCATACCCGTTAATTCATCTGCGTTTTTCTCTGCTGCAAGCGAGTCAAAATATGCTTCTCTGATTTTATAATTTGCATCAAGAATGATAATATCGCCATTCTTAGGTTCATAATTAAGCTTAGTAACTATAAGTCTGTCATTATTTTCAAGAGTTGGATACATACTGCTTCCGTCTACTCTGACAATATCAAACAAAAATCCCTTTATTAAAAACGCAATCAATACTGCTATAACAATAGAGTATGCCCATTCAAAGATTTCTCTGCCAATGCTTTTAGGCTGTTTGTCTTTCTTTTTTGTTTCAGTAGCAGTTTCTGTTGTTTTATCAAGCTCCGGTGTTGAATTTTTATCCTCCATACCTGATTCTCCCTTCTAAACATAAAAAAGAGCATTCCTGCCCTTCTTACCTCTGTATAAATGACAAGGAATTTATGCGGGCGGTGAATACGTCCACCGCCACGACATTATAACTTTTTTAGTTATATCTTTTCCTTAACCTTTGCAGCCTTACCAACTCTGTCACGTAGGTAGAATAGCTTAGCACGACGAACTTTACCATGTCTTACTATTTCAATTTTCTCTACGTTAGGTGAGTTAATCGGCCATGTCTTTTCAACACCAACACCGTATGAAATACGTCTTGCTGTGAATGTCTTGCCGATACCGCCGCCCTGGATTTTGATGATTGTACCCTCGAACATCTGAGTTCTTGTTCTTGAACCCTCGACGATCTTCTGGTAAACCTTAACTGTGTCACCAACCTTAATTTCAGGAAGGTCTGTTCTTATCTGGTCTTTTGCGATTGAATCAAGAATTGCTTTTGTGTTCATGATTAAATCCTCCTTTATAATCTAAAACATTCGTGCCGACCAAGGCAGAGGACTGTTCGTAATACCAAGACATTATATCACACTTCCGAGTATAATGCAAGCTTTTTTTTACTGCAACAGTACAAAATTTTATGTGTTTATGCATATTGGGATTGTTTATAATAACCAACAAAGGCAGTGCAATGCACCGCCTTTATTGTTTACTGATTGTTTGAGCAATCTTCTATCTCTAACATCGCATCTTTTCTTGAAAGTGAAATCTTGCCTGTCTTTTCGTCAATTTCCATAACCTTAACGATCATGGTATCGCCTTCTTTGCAGACATCCTCTACTTTTTCAACTCTATCCTTGTCAAGCTTTGAAATATGGCAAAGTCCGTCCTTACCTGGAAGAATTTCAACGAATGCACCAAATGTTGTTATAGTCTTTACAACACCCTTATAAATTCTTCCGATTTCAGGCTCCTCAACTATTGCTTCAATAGCCTTCTTAGCCGCATTTCCGCTTTCCTGTGTTTCAGCAAAAATATGAATTGTGCCGTCTTCTTCTATATCAATCTTAGCACCTGTGTCTGCCACTATGCCCTGGATAACCTTACCGCCCTGACCGATAACCTCACGTATCTTTTCAGGATCAATCTTCATAGTCATAACCTTAGGAGCATATGCACTAAGCTCAGATCTTACCTCAGGTATAGCCTTTAGCAATACATCATCAATTATGTGATAACGCGCATCTCTTGTCTTTCTTAATGCTTCCTCAATAACCTCATAAGTAAGACCATCGTTCTTAATATCAACCTGGATAGATGTGATACCCTTCTTGGTGCCTGCTACCTTAAAGTCCATCTCACCATAGAAATCCTCAAGGCCCTGTATGTCGACCATAGTAGTAAATCCTTCGTCTGTTGTTATAAGACCGCATGATATACCTGCAACGGGAGCCTTAATAGGAACACCTGCTGCCATAAGTGCCAATGTTGAACCACAAACTGAACCCTGTGATGTTGAACCATTTGATGAAAGCACCTCTGATACGCAACGGATTGCATACGGGAACTCCTCCTCGCTTGGCAGCACAGGAACAAGTGACTTTTCTGCCAATGCACCATGACCTATTTCACGTCTGCCCGGGCCACGTGAAGGACGCGTTTCACCGACTGAATATGACGGGAAATTGTACTGATGCATATATCTCTTTGTTTCCTCAAGGCTTAAACCATCAAGGCGCTGAGCTTCAGACAATGGTGCAAGAGTTGCAAGAGTAAGAACCTGTGTCTGACCACGTGTAAACATACCAGAACCATGAACTCTCGGCAACAAATCAACCTCTGCCGCCAACGGACGAATTTCGTCAAGACCTCTGCCGTCAACACGTCTGCCCTCATATAACCATGCACGAACTATCTCTTTTTGCATCTTGTACATAATCTCTTCGAGCTCTGTTGCAAGGTCAGGATATTCCTCGCCCATTGTTTCAAGAATTCTGTCTGTGATTACACCAATTCTCTCGTCACGGATGTTCTTATCATCAGTATCTAAAGCATGTTGAATATTAGCATATTCTGTTTCTTTAATCTTATCATATATCTCATGATTAACATCATGTGCCTCGTATGTCATCTTCTCTTTGCCTATTTCCTTGGCAACGCTCTCAATGAACTCGCACATCTCCTTGATTACACTGTGAGCATACTTCAAGCCCTCAAGCATAACCTCTTCTGTAACCTCTGATGCACCTGCTTCTATCATAACGATTTTCTCTTTTGTACCTGCAACAGTAACGTGCATCAATGAGCCTTCTCTCTCCTCAACAGTTGGGTTTATAAGGAAAGTACCGTCCTCTTTAAGTCCCAACCATACACCTGCGATAGGTCCGTTCCAAGGCACGTCCGAAATTGAAAGTGCAAATGCCGTACCAACCAACGCGCATATACCCGGATCGTTATCCTGGTCATTTGAAAGAACTGTGTTTATTACTGAAACATCGTTTCTTAAATCAGCAGGAAAAAGCGGTCTTATCGGACGGTCAATCATACGGCTTGTAAGAATAGCCGCCTCTGTAGGTTTACCCTCACGCTTTGTATATCCGCCCGGGATTTTACCTACTGCATACAATTTTTCCTCATAGTCTACTGACAGCGGAAAAAAATCGACACCTTCTCTTGGTGAACGTGCCGCTGTCACGTTTGTCATAACTGCTGTCTCGCCATAGCGAACTACACAATGACCATTAGTAAGTCCTGCCATTTTGCCTGTCTCAAATGTTATTTTACGACCTGCAAATGTTGTTTCGAATACTTTGAAATTTTCAAACATATCTCTTGTTTCCTTTCTTATTATATATAGTGAATTTTTAGGGATATGTTTAGCAGATAAGCAGAAAAAACGATTTTTCGCTCACTCTGCTTATATGCTAACCTTTATCCCTTTGTTAATATACCAAAACAGGCAAACAGACTAAAGTCTGTCTGCCCGATTGATAACAACTTATTTTCTAAGACCTAACTTAGAAACCAAAGCTCTGTATCTTTCGATATCCTGATCCTTTAGATATGTCATAAGTCTACGTCTTTGACCTACCATCATAAGAAGACCTCTTCTTGAGTGATGATCCTTCTTGTGGATGTTAAGATGTTCGTTATTCAGGTGATTGATCTTCTCTGTTAATAGTGCGATCTGTACCTCAGGCGAACCTGTATCGCCCTCATGAGTAGCGAACTCTCTTATGATTTCCTGCTTACGTTCCTTTGTCATTAAAGTCACCTCCTATAAATCTAACTATCGCCCAAATCTGAGAACACGTTGGTGAATCGCAAATCTAAGATTGGGTTCATCTCAAAATTTTCAAATCTAAATATAAATATGGAATTATTTGCCGTTTCTGTTGAAACGCTTGTTGAATTTCTCAACTCTACCGCCTGTGTCTACAAGCTTCTGCTTACCTGTGTAGAACGGATGACAAGCTGAACATATTTCGACTGTGATATTCTCAACAGTTGAGCCTGTTTCGATTACGTTACCGCATGCACAAGTTATAGTAGTCTTCTTGTAGTCAGGATGAATACCTTCCTGCATAGTATTACCTCCTTAATTAAATTACTACGAGCAAACCTCGCACACCACATAACATTATAACACATATAATCCCATAATGCAAGTCTTTTTTTAAATTTTTTGATTTTTCGAAAAAAGACCGATTAACTACATTTTAATTATATTATTTATATTTTAATCTTTTATGTATAAAATTATTATATTTTCACAATATTTGAGAAATATAATAATTGTGAAATATTTTCCATTAAATTTTATATTATATGTTGACATATAAAACAATACGTAATATAATACGATTATCAAATATCATTGGAGGCAAATTTATGAATAAGGAAACAAAAAAAGAGCGATTCTCACGAATTGCAGATGCACGGAGAACTAAAATTCTTGACACAATCAGATTATTGGAAAACTGCTCCAATAAATCTAACTACGATTATTCACCCAACGAGATCAACGATATATTTGACGAGCTTTCCTCCGCATTGGAAAATGCAAGAGAAAAATTCGCCTCTGACTCAAGACAAAAGCGAATTGATATGTTCCGCCATTCATTTGAATCAGAATATACATGGATTGAGGGATTTATGCGCAATGTACGCAGATACGCAAATCATCAGGCACTGTTCGATCCGTCAATAAATATGAGCTGGACATATTCAGAGCTTAACAGTGAGGCAAACAAGCTTGCAAATGCTCTTCTTGAAAAAGGCATTAAAAAAGGCAGTGTTGTAATGTTCCAGCTTTCAAACTGTCCTGAGTTTGTATTTACTTACTTAGCTTGTCACAAAACAGGTGCTGTTGCCTGCCCTATTAATTTCAGAATTTCGTCAGGTGAGGTTGCACAGACTATTGATGACAGCAATCCCGAAGTATTTATTTATCATTCAGCATCAAAAGCAGATGCTATAGAGGCATTAAAGACATCAAAGCACAACCCTCATACAATAATCGCAGTTGAGGATACAGAAGATGCCACACCTATCCCCGGCGGTGTCTTGTACGGCGACTTTGTAAAATACGCAAAGTCATCTGATCCTGAATTTGATTGGCAGTTATCTATATATGACGAAACATCAAGACTTTATACATCAGGTACTACAGGTAGACCAAAAGGAGTGTGTCTGACAAGCATCAACGAAGTATTGAGTGCCCATGACGTTATGATTCACTTCCCGTTATCACCTATTGATAAGACAATGAATACAACGCCTTGGTTCCATCGTGGAGGTCTTCATTCAGGTGGAATAACTCCTACTTTATATGCGGGCGGATGTGTTGTAATAATGCGTAAGTTTGATCCTGTTTCTACATTAAAATATATCGAGGATTATAAACTCACATTCGTTACAGGTGTGCCGAACGTATTGACGTTGCTTACATTGGAGCAAGAGAAAAACGGCTACGATTTAAGTTCACTACGCGGTATCGTCACAATGGGCAGTCCGCTTGAGCGTGCGGCATGTATACAGTATCAGAAAGTTCTTACACCTAACATCTTTAACGGCTACGGCACAACAGAGACATTCTGGAACACTTTCCTGCGTCCGTACGATTTGCCTGCAATGGCAGGAACAGCAGGAAGCTCCTGTGCAGATGATGACGTGCGTGTCGTAAAGGTGTTTGATGACAGAAAGGCAAATCCTGACGAGCTTGTTGCTACAGATAACAACGAGGTTGGCGAGGTTATCATTAAATCACACGCAAAATCTTCATATTTCTATTACGAAAACGAGCAGGAGTCGGACCGCAAGTTCACAAATGGTTATCTATATACCAATGACCTTGCTACATGGGACAAAAATCAGTTTATCACTATTGTTGGCAGAAAAGATGATATGATTATATCAGGCGGTGAGAATATTTATCCGACACAAATCGAAGAAGTGTTAAACTCACATCCCAAGGTTGCAGACTGCATAGTAACAGCGGCACCCGACAGAGTACGTGGCGAGCTTGTAACTGCTTATGTGGTAAAGGCCGATGACTCACTGACCGTTGCAGAACTTGAAGATTTCTGTAAAAACAGCCATATGATTGCAAATTACAAACGTCCCAGATACTACAGATTTATTTCAGCAGTACCTCTGAACGCAACAGGCAAAAAGCTTCATTATAAAATGAAAGAAATGGCAAAAGAAGATTTACTTAATGGTCTGCTTATTCGCGCATAAAATTTAATACAACCGCTAAAAATAGATGTATCTTAAGATATATCTATTTTTTTAGGAGCAATAGTTATGGAATTTAACTCAACAATGGAGCTATTAAACTCCGATCCCAAAGCACAGTCATATTTTGACGGACTGCCCGCAAATGTACAACAACAGCTATTAGACAAGTACACAGGTGCAAAAAATCTCGATGAATTGCGTGCATTCGGGGACGACCTACAGCTTCACATTTAAAAAACCTGTTACAACATGATATAACCCGCTTAGTGTAGATATATGAAATAACAAAAACATTTCAATCTACCCTAAGAGGATTATGTCTTTTTTGTATAAGCCGTACAATTCAGATATCCGACTGATTGAAAGCGAATATGCCAAAAAAATGATTTTTCAATTCAAATATGTACATTTTTTAATGTTTCCTCCGACTATTTAATTGGATTGAAATAAAACATAAATCTGTCGGTTGCATATCCCTATAAAAGCAATTTCATCTTAGCACATTAAACTCATAACTTACGAAACAGCTTTTCAACCTCTGATGCTTTAAGCAATTTACCCATTGAAACGACTTTTTCATTTGCAACAATAGCGGGCATACTCATAACACCGTATTCCATAACTTTTTGCATATCGGTTATATATTCAACCTCAATGTCGAGTCCCATATTTTTTACTGCTTCTTTAGCGTTTTCGTATTGCTCATGACAAGTCTTGCATCCCGCGCCCAATACCTTGACGCAGCAAATACCGTCTTTTGCTTCGGGACAGCAGTCTTTTGTAATATCTTCTGTTTCCGATGCGGAACAACCGCAGTTACACACACAAGCCGGAGTTTTATTTTCCTCTTCCTTTTTCTTTCCAATACCAAATAATGACATAATAAATACCTCCAAAAATTTATAAAATTATATATTGAATTGTATTAAAGAAATATCCTATGAGGATAATCCCAAGCGCGCAAATCCCTACAAATATTCCAAGCATCTTAGATTTTACCGCTTTACGAAGCATAATCATAGATGGTAGTGACAATGTTGTTACACCCATCATAAATGAAAGAACAACACCAAGCTGTGCTCCTTTTGCAAGCAGTGCTTCAGCAATAGGAATTGTACCGAATATATCGGCATACATAGGAATACCTGCAATAGTAGCGATTAGGACACCTAACGGATTTTTACTGCCGAGTGCTTTGACAATAATATCTTTGGGTATCCAATTATGAATAATTGCACCGATACCAACGCCTACCAAAACATACGGAAACACTTTCTTTGCAGTTCCTAAAACCTGTTTACAAGCATATTTAATGCGCTCTTTGAAATGTAATTCCTCCAAGGGTATATCAAGGGCTTTGCCATTTCTGATGTATTCCTCTACCTGATTGTCAAGATGTAATTTTTCAATCAAGGTTCCGCCTGCGATTGCAATTACAAGTCCGACAATCACATAAATGACCGCCAC
>CADBPJ010000281.1 GCA_902796445.1 uncultured Ruminococcus sp.
AAGTGTTATGCAAAGTCACTATAAATGGTTGTATATTTGTGATGAAATTCATTAATTAATCTGATAAAATAGACGATATAAAGTATATCGAGAATAAATTTGACGATTATTTTTAGATTTCCATAAAGTACACATTATGGGAATATTTTATTATCAGCAGATTGGTAATAATTTGGGGCGAGAAGGAAAAATGGAAAAAAATAACGAGTATATAAAAATAGAAGCAGCATGTACTGTAGAATCTGAATTTGCAATAGGGATGTCTAAGGAAACAAATGGGATATTCAAACTTAATTTAAGAACGGGTCTTGCGGAGTATTTGACTCTGGTTCCTGAGGAAGGGATCAATGTTAATAGATTATATACGACTGCTTGTTATAAAAATGGCGTGGTTTATTTTACACCATTCATGGCAAATGCAATCGCTATGTTTGATGTAGAAAAGAATTGCGTTTATAAGAAGCAAATCAAAGCAATAAAGGGGCACAGTTTTAAAAAGAAGTTTAGTGGCGTAATTGAATATGGTAACTATGTGTTCATGACTCCTTGTACTTATCCTGCCGTATTAAGAATTAATACTATTAATGGCAAGCTGGATTATTTTGACAATTGGGCACATGGGGAAAATTTCTTATTTAGAAAAAGACCTGAGGTAGTAGGTAGTCACTTCTATATTCCCAGTGCGGTTAATGACGCACTTTTGGATTTTGATATGGAAAAATGTGAGGGTTGTATACATCACATAGGAATTGGAGGTGGATATTGGTCAGCTTGTCATGTAGATAACAGTCTGTGGCTTGCACCGATTAATCAAGGCCCAGTGGTTAGGTGGAATATTGATAGTCATGAAATAAGGAAAATACAAGACTACCCAGATGGGTTTGAAGGCCGTGGTTTTTTATTTACAAATATATATACGAATCAAGATGGGATATTTTTGGTTCCCGCAAAAGCAAATATGAGCGTTCAGATTAACCCCAATAAGATGAATATAAGAAGGGCAAATGTGGATGAACTTACTGATAATAATGTCACTGAATTCTTAGCAGATATGGATGGTTTTCTATATTTAAAAACTGTTAAAAAAGGAAATACTACATATTTACGAATGAACAAGATAGACAATTCGATAGAATCGTTTGGTTTTTATTTGATGGAGGATAATGCACAAAAATATCGTAAAGATCTTATAGGCAATATATCGAAACATGGAGAAGTAATAAAAGAGAATGCAATTATAGGATTGAATGATTTTATTGAGGCTTTGATAAGGTAAGCAATGGGGAAAATACATAACGCAAGTGTTGATTTACTAAATTATAAATTTACCGGTAGAAAAATATATTGTATAGGTTGCGGAAAAAGGCTATTTGAAATTCTCGATTTATATAGGGGCGAACCATTTGTTAAAAGAATAGATGGTTTATTTGATAACAATAGTGAACTGTGGGGAATAAAAAAACAAATTGATTCAAAGTATGTTGAGATAAACAATCCTGTTCTACTAAAAGAAATAAAGAAGGCTGTTCTTGTAATAACAAGCGATAAATATCTTGAAATCTATGACTCGATAAAAGAATACATAGATGAGCGACAGATAATTGTATATAAGTATCCTCATTATTATTACTGGTGGACTCAAACCTTGTTAGATATTTTGGGAAGATTTCCGCGCAAAAGACAAATATTGTTTTGCGCAGGTAATGAGCCACATGATAATGCAGATGAGATAGTGACATATTTAAATGAAACCTATAAGGGTAGAAAGTATTCTGTAGTTTATCTTGGAAAATATAATGATCAAGTATTGAAGAATGTTAAACAAATAGAAAGCAATACAGTTAGGCTCAGAGCAAGTTTTTTTAATGTCATAAACTATTGCAGGCTATATGCACATAGTAAGTATCTTTGTTATGAGAATCAGACGCTTGAAAAAGTGAATAAAAAACAATGTTTGGTTTATTTAAATCATGGGACTATACCCTTAAAGAATGTAAATGATGTATTAAGGCAGTCAGAAGATCTTGATATTGGTGTTTGCCCAGGAGAAGGGTGTAGCAATTTATATACTGAGCAATATGGCATTCCTATAGAAAAACAAATCTTTATGATGCCTGCAAGAGTAAATCGGATGCTTCGTACTAAAGGTAAAATACATGAACTTTTGAATGTAAGTGATAAAAAGGTAATTTTGTGGTTACCAACATTTAGACAGCTGAAGGGAAGTGAACGTAAGGATTCGTATTGTATAAATCCAATTAAAATTTTAGAAGAAAATATTATTGAAATAAATACATATCTTGAAAAAATAAATGCTGTTATCGCACTGAAAAAGCATCCAAGAGAAAAAGACGAGTTGTTTATTGATAACGGAATAAAGAATATATACATACTACGGGATGAGCAGTTGGATAGCGATAGCTTATACTTGCAAGATATTTTGAAAGATTCAGATGCACTAATTACAGACTATTCGGGAATATCATTTGAATATATGTTACTTGATAGACCAATAGGTTATGTACTTTCGGATATAAATGAGTATACAAGAGGGTTTTCTGTTAATAATCCGGAGGAGTATATGCCAGGTGAAAAAATATATACTAAAGACCAATTACTATTATTTTTAGGTAATGTTGCCAATGGAACAGATTCATTTGCTAATCAAAGAAGGATATTAATAAAAAAATTATTTGGAGAGAATGCATTCTTAAACGGCGCTGAGGCATTTATAAAGTATCTTGACAGGAGAGACGGTCTATCATGAGAATGGATGAGCAAATTAGAAATGCGTTAAAATACATTATTTTCAATAAAGGATTAAGAGACTTTGTGATATTTCCATTTGGAACGTGTGGAAATATCACAAAGAATATATTGAACGAATTTGCTATATCAGAAAGATATGTTGTGGACAATAATCCTGAATTACTAACTAAAACTTCCCACCCCATAATGTGGTCCTGAACCTTGAAAATTCAATATTTCTGGCAATAAAAAAGCATAAGGCCTCTTGGGT
>CADBPJ010000282.1 GCA_902796445.1 uncultured Ruminococcus sp.
ATATGCAACAAAAAGCATCAAATATAATAGAAAACTTTATGGAAGATATACTCGGAAAGGAGATGAAACCATGGCAAGACGAAAAAGTGGACAAGGAACAGTAAGGCTAAGAAAAGATGGTCGATGGGAAGGCAGAATTGTAATCGGTTACGATGAAAATGGTCTTCCTAAGACCAAAAATGTAACTGCAAAGAGCAAAGCGGAATGTGTTGAGAAACTGGAAAAACTCAAAGATGAAACAGGCTTTATCCGCAGAGAAAAAGTGCATAGCAGAATGACCTTCGGTGAATGGATGGACTTCTGGTATCAGAATTACTGCAAAATACGAATAAAGGAGTCAACTCAGGAAGGTTATGAAACAAGGATATATAATCATATAATCCCCAAGATAGGAAAAATACCCCTGAATGAACTGACTCAAAACGACCTGCAGGAATTCTACAACAGCCTTAAACAAGATGGCAGACTGAGATATCGGGATACACTCGGCGAAGGACTGTCTGACAGGTTCGTGCGAAGCTGCCATGCAAACTGCAGAACTGCACTTCAAAAGGCAACGGATGACAGACTTATAAAAAAGAATCCTGCAATAGGATGCAAGATACCACCCAAGAAGTCAAGAGAGATGCAGGTGCTGACGCCGGATGAAATTAAAAGGTTCCTTATACAAGCAAAATATGACGGATTCTTCGAAATCTTCCTAGTAGCCTTATCTACAGGCTTACGGCGAGGAGAAGATATGGCACTGAAATGGGAAGATTTAAACCTCGATACAGGAGAACTAAAGGTGCGAAGACAAGTCAAACGGACAAAAGGCAGATTGGTCATAACAGAGCCAAAGACTGAAGAATCGGTAAGAATGATAATACTTCCCAAAAGCCTTGTAAACATCCTAAAGGAATACAAGGAAACAATAGACTCCGAGTGGATGTTCCCATCACCAAGAGTTGAAGGGATGCCAAGAGATCCCTCAGCAGTATACGGAATGATGCAAGTAATATTAGAAAGAGCAGAATGTAAAAAGCTCCGATTCCACGATCTTCGCCACACCTTCGCAACCACATCGGTAGCAAACGGAATGGATATCAAAACCTTATCCACCATCCTCGGACATGTATCAAGCAAAACAACACTTGATATATACCTGCATAGCACCGAGGAAATGAAGAAAGAAGCAGCTGAGAAGATTAACGCACGATTCAGCAAGGATACAGACGTCAACGAAGAAACAATCACCGACAAACAAGAAAAGCCGCCACAAGCCAAATTTGAACCTAAAAAGGGCAAGATGAGAAAGCCCGGAACAGGATGCATCAGTAAGATAAATGACCACCTATACGAAGGCAGATACTCACCAAAGGATGCATACGGCAAACGAATGGCAAGAAATATATACGCACCTACAAGAGAAGAATGTGAAGAAAAGCTCGCCATACTGATAAAGGGAATGAAAACTGAAATCGCAGAACAAAAAGCAAAACTCAAAAATGCAAAATAACACAGATGGCACGGACATAAAAATCCGTGCCATAGCTTTTTGGGTGTATTAAATTTTGATATGGTGTAAACAAAGAAAAGAGGTTAATAGTAGTTACTTGAAAATTATTGAAAATATGATATAATTATAATAAAGGAGTTGAATATATGATTACATATAAAGGTTATAACATTAATGTTGATTATGAACCAAGTTCACCTAAAAACTGTTGTTATGTTGCATATATTTGTGATTCAAACGGACATCATGAACATACCCGAGGTGAATCTAAGGAAGATGCTATTAAATTCTTGCAACAAAAAATTGATAATTATAAAGTGTTTAATGAGCTTTACTTAAAACCACTGGATAGCAATGAATTACAACAGTTAAAAGAATATATAATTGCGAATAGTTCTACAATAGTTAGATTGTTAAAGCGTGAACATTATATAGCACCAAATCGTTTCCCTTGTTTTTCTTTCCGTGCTATTTATAATCACCATAAAGATATTCAAGAGACGCTGAAATTTTGCGGTGAAAATGTAAATATTGATATCGCTATGATTAAACATAATGACATAGTAGAAAAGGTTGTTTTGTTTAATGTTGACTATTATAAAAACAAAAGAGATGAGTTAGAAAATGAACTATATAATTTGAACTAGGGGGACATTTATGTTTGACTTTACAACTAAATTTAAGAAGAGTAAACATGGTATAGATGAAGCTCTGAAAGAGTTGAATGAAACACTTTTGTTATCTATAGGCCAAGTTTTACAAGACAAAAGACAAAGTTTTAACAGTATTATAGCTGTTTTGTTGCGTAATTTGCTATACGAAGAAAAAATATTACACATAGATAAAGAATTAAAACTTCCTAAATTTCAGGATAAGTGGCTAGAATTAGATATACACGGAGAAGAAAATGAAATCGTGTGTTATAGAGATAGTGAACTTTTCAAAGATACAACGGAAAATCTATGTTTAAATGATTGGTTAAAACAAAAGTTGGTTTATATAAAAAGACAAACAACTATGCCTAAAGTTATATATGATAGTTCGTTTGAACCATTAGTGGGTAAAATTAAAAATAGGGATGAAAAACAATTTATAAATACAATATTTCAACAAGATGAATACATTTTAAGCGGAGAAAAAATAGTGGGATATTCCGTTAAATCCTCCGCAACCACAGACGATATAAATAAGATAGCAGATATACTTGATAAATATGGATATGATAATATAACCGTAGGTGAGTATATAAAATTACTTGCTGATAAAACAGGGGCACATTTAGATTATGAATGGCCAATAGGTCTTATGATGATACATAATGATCAAATAAATTATATGTTACCCATTGGGTTGTATATATCACAAATACTAACGGATTATTTACGTCGTGAAGGTTTAATCAAGGATTAAAATAATTTATGCCACACTTAAAACCGTAGTCGTTTTGAACTTGATATAATTTTCATAATAAAGAAAAAACCTCAGTAACCAAGCGTTTTCTGAGGTTTTTTGGTCGGGATAACAGGATTTGAACCTGCGGCCTCTTCGTCCCGAACGAAGCGCGCTACCAAACTGCGCTATATCCCGAAATAAAAT
>CADBPJ010000283.1 GCA_902796445.1 uncultured Ruminococcus sp.
CAAATCCCCTGTTCTGTTGCACATTGTTTTAATGGTTTCAAGAATTCCCCCTTCAATTCTTTTATAAGAATTTAAAGCAACATTCAATCCTCTCGCGATTTTATCTGAGGTTTTAAATCCAACACCAGATACTTCTTGTATGCGATAAGGATTTTCAGAAATCACTTTAACAGCGTTTTTACCATACTTTTTAGCTATTTTGTTAATAGTATTAGCACCAACGCCAAATCCTGCTAAGAACACAGATAAGCGTGAATATGAGCGAATTTTATCGTAATTCACAACAAGCGTTCCTAGTTTTGCTACTGTAATTCCAGGAATACGTAATAGCATGTTAGGATTGTTTTCGATGATATTAATTGTGTCATCACCAAACTCCTCCACAATACTTTCCGCAGTTTTCTTTCCGATTCCTGTGAATGCTGAAGATGATAGAAATGAAACTAACCCCTTTTGTTCAGTGGGCAACAAGATTTCATAACTATCACACTTCAATTGTGTGCCGTATTTATTTGTTACCCATGTACCGTAATATTTGACGGCACAATCCTGTAACTCAGGCAAATTATTACCAGTTATTACAACTGATACTCCTCCTTTTTCCATTCGGATTTGTGGAGGTAAGTTCTCCGTGTCTGTGGTTGAACACAAACACGAAGACCAGTCACCTAACTGTTTACTAAGTTTACGTTGAAACTTAGCAATAATAAAACATTTTTCCATTTCTACCTTCTTTCTATTTCTTCACCACCTTTCTTTTTAATCTAAAGATAGGCGATGAAGTTTTTTCTTCTATAACAGTTTCATATACTTCAGGAAAGTTTAGTTTTAACTTATCCTTATCAACCTCTTCTTTTGGTTTATTAGGCTTAAAGGTAACAGTGTATTCAACACCATCAGCAGTTAAAACTCCACCCTGAGCATTCTTTAATTGCTCTATGACAGGAACCTTAAGAGCATTCTCACGTTCTTCTAACTTTTTAATAGATTCCTTTAGTTCAGCTTTTTTGTTTTTCAACTCTTCAAGTTCATTAAAAGTTTCTAATAAGTCGTTAGTGAAAGTGATCTTCTCTTCTTCTGGTTCATCTTCTCTAACAATTTGAACAATACGATCAAAACTTGTTTTAGGAAGACTTGTTGCTTCTGGAATAATTCCCATATCAACTTGTTCCCAGAACTTTCCTTCCACTTCATAGAGATTCTTCTCTAGATTTAAGTCACGATAGAAAGTGATAACTTTCATATCGTCTGCTCTATTACCACACATTGCGATTAAATCGAAACGCGTTAGGTTAAGAACAGCCATATAGTGAGCAACCTGAATAGCATACTCAGGATTTTTCACCACTCCACCTTGGCCATATACACCTGATTCCCATAGGTTTTTCATTTCGTAATTATAGGTCTTAATTTCTAAACCTATTTGTTCGCCTTCAGGAGTTTCTGCCATACCGTCACAATCACCTAACATAAATGGATATAGTGGGTGACGATATTGTGCTCTATCTGTCCATACTTTATTACCAGTTTTGGCTGCATAAAGTTTTAGAATTGGAGCTTCTAAAGCGTGGCCAAAATCTAAAGTATATTGACTTTCTGCATCACGTTCTGGTTGAGGCTTGATACTTAACTTTTGTTCTGCAATTTCTGTTGGTGATGAATAATGATTCACACCCATAATTGCACCAGCATCAGATCCACCTATACCACTCTTACGTGATTCAAGCCATTCATCATGTGTAATAGCTTCGATGTCAGGGACATTAACTTGAGGTTTATAGTCTAAGTTAATCCCTAAGTCGATTGCATCTTGTTGTAACTTTTCTAAACGTTCTTGATACATATATTTTCCTCCTTTATTTAATCAAGAAAGGGAAGTTTCCTTCCCTTATTACCATGCATAATCACCGGCTAAATCATAAGACTCCCAATTAAGATTTAAAGCCTTATAAATATCACCAGTAAGACGTTCTTTGGTTGTGTATTTATTTGGTTGTTCCAAGAGTTTTGCTAAGCATTCGAAACAATCAAACGCAGTAACCTCATAATTAGGATTAAATTGTTCGATTAACTCTAAAGTTTCCTTTTTAGGAAGTCCTACGTGCTTAGCAACTCTCTTCATACATGCCTTTGGATTATTGATAGGCACTAAGAGTAGATGATTTAATTTCTTCACTCCTTTATCTATTGCACCGTCTAACATGTTGAGAGCCTGTTGTAATTTTCTCTCATCTAAATTACCTTTATGAGCCATAGATATATCACTCATAATTGGAAGAACTTTACGACCTGATTTTAAATGTGCTCTGAAGTTTACAGAACTATATCCTGCATCACTCGTCTG
>CADBPJ010000284.1 GCA_902796445.1 uncultured Ruminococcus sp.
ACCAGGGGTGAGGGTGATAGGCTTGCTGAACGTCTTGGGGTATGTGTCGCCGTCAGCAGCTACAACCTTTACAGTAAGGGTAGTAGCATCCTGAGGAATGCAGGTGAACCATACAACAGCCGCACCGGCTTCATTGGCAACGATTTTATAGTCTCCAACTTCCTTAGCTGATGTTGAAGAAATATCAATATATGAAGCGGCAGGAGATTTCCATCCATCAACACCATAGCTTCCTGCAATGTCGGCAGTTGAAGAAACAGTTACGATATTAACAATTTCACCGGCATCGATACCCTTGAGAGTCATCTGGGCGATAGCAACTTCTCTTTTGAACTGAAGCTGAACACCATTCACTCCATCAAATGCACTGACAGCCTTTGAAACGAGGATATCTGCTTCTTCATCATAAGACGCAGCACTCATAATCTGAGTCGCATTTGATTCATTCACCACTGCCACATAAGAAGCATTTTCAGGTGCAGTGGAGCCTTCAAATGTGGCCTTAACGGTCATTTTGCCTGCTGCAAGGACACCTTCAGCCTTTTGTGCTTTAGTTCCATTTTCATAAACGGTAAATCTCTTCTCATCAGCCGTCGTCCACGCGTAATTCACGGTATTACCTTCAATATTAGCAGTGGTCTTTGTCTCAGGAGCACCAGCCACAAATGTGACGGAGTGGGTAGGGTTTTTAATTTCTGGAGCGAACTCCTCCTGCTGACAGGCAGCGAAGCCGAGCAGCGCGAATGCTGCCAGGGCGAAATTTCTAAGATTCTTCATAATTACGCCCTCCTGTTAATAATCTTCTGATTCACTGGAAAAAGTACCAATTGCTCCAGCAGCTCCAGCTTCACCGTATGGGCTCTGGCACAGCACTCCCTCCATAGATACGGAGAGGATTTCAAGACTCGGAGCCTCGTAACGCTCCGACACTTTAGCTAATGTTTTCTTGTTCATGATTTTTTAATAATTATTTATTAGACATATTTGTGCATCTTTATATAAGACATTTCGGAAAGTGCCCTTCGGACGATACGCGCTTCGCGCTATCCCTCCCACTTTTGTGGGCCCCTCCCGTTCACATGCCACGGGCGGCAAGCCGTCCGAAAAGCACATTTCCGAAATGCTGCTAACGAAGTATTGAAGACATTATACGCACAAAAAATCGCCGACGAAATCTGCGTTTCGTCAGCGAGGCACATCATCTCCGCATAGGAGTATATATTACTACTATTTAATCTATTATTGAGGCAATTATGTCTACCCCCCCCCGTCAAGATTTCAGGAGAGAAGCAAGGAATTAACGGGCTATGTGGTAAATAACAATTCATCTTGCACAAAGTCTTGCAAATCTACAAATATTCTTCCTTAATTCCAAACACCACCCTGCAAGCCCTCTCAAAGGCACAAAACCCTCACAACTAAACCTTTCCCTTCCGTAAGAGAAACATTCTTACTCCTAAGCAAGTAATCTTTAAAAGAAAACCATATTTGGCAGAATCTCTTCAATCATCTTTTGTGGCACTTCACACTCCCTGGCAATCTCCGGCCACATTGATACCGCTTGGCAAACTTCGTCAATAATTCTTGCGGCATTTTTAACGTTATTCTTAGCACCGCATTCAAGAAGGTCATCTTTTGTAATGTCACTGAATTTGCCGTTTATTGACATCTGGTGGGCTGAGGTCCATTGGCCGTCGGGATTGTAGGCGTACCCCATATCATAGGCAGGAGAAAGTCGCCAGCTCCCGCTTGACCTTCCCTGATTTTAGTTGCACTTTTAGAGCGGTTAAATTAATATGATTTACAATATCACTGTCTGGGTTTACAGTCGGTGTTTTTTATCTCTAAAAGTCTTTGACAATGTCGACATTGGCCCAGTCCTTAAAACAGGGCACGATGGTCAGTTTCGAAGAAGGCATATTTGGTCATTATTCAGCACAAAGCGTCTCTCATTGACCCGGCCAATGGTTCCTCAACCAGTTCGTTTAGGGGACTATTTAAAGGTATCTTAAAGAGCGAATCATGTTGCCGTATTTTGTTTGTTTTTATTTCTTATTTTACATGCTTATAAAAATGATATTCAATGACTTATAGGCAAATGCCAGAATAAGAGATTTTTTCATGCTTATTATACATTGTCCTTCGAAAGGAGGATCTGATTGGTCTTATCTTCGAAAAGATACTTTGACACCCAATACGCGTATAAGGCAGCCTAACCTTCCCTGATTTTAGTTGACTCTTTTAGAGCGGTTAAACTAATATGATTTACAATATCACTGACTGGGTTTGCAGTCGGTGTTATTTATCTCTAAAAGTCTTTGACCATGTCGACATTGGCCCATTCCTTAAAACAGGGCACGATGGTCAGTTTCGAAGAAGGCATATTTGGTCATTATCCTCAGTCTTATTACCTTTCCTCTATAAATCAAGTATTCCATACGTGCGAGGGGATAAGCAAAAGCGGATATGGCATCACAAGTGTGTATGGCGAGCC
>CADBPJ010000285.1 GCA_902796445.1 uncultured Ruminococcus sp.
TGCGGACGCCCGCTCCCACTGAATCCCCCGGATCTTCTGCTGCTGCCCGTCCTGCTGTGCGGCAAGCCCGGCAAGTTTATCCTCCTGCCAGGCAGTTTCTCCCGACAGTGCATCATGATAGGCGAAGAGGTTCTCGACGCTTTTTTCCATCCGGTCATAGCTGGTCCAGAGCTCCCTGGCCTGGTCCTGCATCCCCTCCAGCATGGATCGAAAACCGGACAAAACCTCCCGTTCCCGGATCATGTCCTGCTGCCGGCTGAAGCTCCTGGCATAGTTTAACAGCATGGTTTCCAGGGAACTGTCGTCCTTGGAGGCACCGCCGGACAGCTTTCCCTCGATCCGCGGGATGATCAGACCGTCGATCACCGCATCGGAAGTCTTCCGCTTGCTGAAAAACTTACTGAGCCCATCTTCATCGGAATTCAGGTCCTCGATCAATTCCCATTCATTCTGCGCGATGCCGAATTGGCTCAGACGCTCCCGCCATCGGGTGCTGTCCTCAGAGGAATAACGCTCCAGTCTCCCGCCGCTGTTTTTCGCCAGCGTCCGCACGCTGTCAAAGGCAGCGGGTATAAATCTGCCGTTGTCTCTTTGGGAGAGCGGCAGGGTTTCTATCCGATAATCCACCTGATTGTCCAGATATGCAGAGAGGAATGTATAGTATTTGATCTGATACCCCCGCTCCGTGTCCTGATCGCTTCTGGAATCGCTGGCCGACATGGCGATTCCGGTCAAGAGCTTTGCTTTGCTCTCCTCCAGCGCCCATTCCAGCGCCACAAAGCAATGGTCCGTCGAACGGGTGAAAAAGCTCTCGATCCGCCTTCCGGCAACCCTGGCCTTGGGAATGATGGGCTGCATGATGAGCTGCACCAAAACGGACTTTCCGCCTCCGTTGGCCAGATTGATCAGCACGTCCGCGCTCTCCCCGTTCTCCCGCCGGAGGTCATACAGCTCATCTGCGATCAAGCGTTTTCCATCGTTGTACAGGAAATTGACGATTCTGATTTTAGTGATCTGCGGCATATGCGTTCACCCCGTTAATCCAGCCTTGAATCTGTGCGATCCGATCTTTTCTGAGAAAGTACGGCATCAGGTCGTCGAGCTTTCTAGTGGGACGAATGTTTTCATCCTTGACATAGAAAAGGTCGTCGTGCTCCTGGTTGAACTTGGTCAGGAGCCGGTTGAGGATTCCGTACCTGTCCGCGAACCTGCGGGAATCCTTTGCGCCATCGGTCTTGGAGAGCCAGCTGTTCGCCAATTGGAGAAAGTTGTCGCTATAGTCTGTCTGGGCTCCCTCGCTCTCAGCGCTTCCCAGGCAGGCCTTGCAGTGTTCTGAGAACGCGGAAATCATATCCTCTTTGGAGATAAACTCCCGGCACTTGGGATCTGTCCCCTCTCCGTGATAGAAAAGGTACAGCATATAGATCGAAAAGTAGTTCATCAGATAGATGTCACGGGTTCGCACTTCGTTGTCTGCGCTGATATCTCTCCGAAAATCCACATTGTTCTTCAGGAACAGATCGTTGTCCTGGGTCGGAACCAGATAGATCCGGTCTCCGCTGCGCAGGATCTCAAAGCTCAGGCCGTCCTTCATGGTCTCCAGTTCCTCCTGCACATCCGGATCCTCCGCGCAGCGCCAGATCTCCGGGCTCTCACTTCGGTCGATCCAGCCTTTTTTCATCAGTGCATGGAACAATTCTACGGTCTGCTTTTTCATCTTGTCACCTCAATTCGGAAATCAGACATGCGGATCTGTCTTTTGCGGTCTGCCTCCGTAACAGCAAAGGAAAACGGCGGATCCGTCTTTTCAACTGTAAAGGAATCGATCGCCCTGCAGGCCTCCGGTAACTGGCTGAGACACCAGGACAGTTCAAATTCGCCCATAGGCTCCACAATCATCTCTTCCGACGCCCGCCAGTCGGCAATGGAAACAGTCTGCAGAGCATAAAGATGCAGAATCACCTGCGGCA
Source organism: uncultured Ruminococcus sp. (assembly GCA_902796445.1). Classification (GTDB taxonomy): domain Bacteria; phylum Bacillota; class Clostridia; order UBA1381; family UBA1381; genus Ornithomonoglobus. The sequence continues at coordinate 1,971 of CADBPJ010000285.1, forward strand.
GAGCATTGTCCCGGCAGAAATCAGAAAGCTGCGCTTCGTTCAGGGACGCAATAAATTCATGGACGAAAAAGCCGGTTCTGGGGAGTAGATAACGAAAAAACGCGTCACAGATTCGGAGAAAGCGGTCGTTTCGCAGTTCAACCGGATCCGTTTCTTCAATTTCCTGACTGAAATTCTCCGTCTCCTCTTCGTCCAATTCCGACAGCCTGGTCTGGATGGCATAGAAATTTTCCGGGCTGAACCGCTTTTCGAACTCCGGAGCGGTCAAAGGGAAGAGCAAAAAAGCCGCGGCCGTATCCA
>CADBPJ010000286.1 GCA_902796445.1 uncultured Ruminococcus sp.
ACGTCCGTAATAGTTCCCCTCCTTGTTGGAATGCTCATCGGCGAGCTGTGGGGCAACATCCTGCAACTCGTCAACAATAAACTTGAATACCTCACTTCTTTCGCTTTGCGTTACCTGCTCCAATTTCACGTCGTATGATGTCACGATAGGAACACGCCCGAACATATCCATCGCATAATAGTAGAACAAGGCTCGTACAGCTCTTACCTCTGCCGTGAAATCTCTTGTCTGTTCTGCTGAAAGCAGAGTCTGATGGCTATCAATGATAGAAAGCGACTGGTTAGATATAACAATTACCTTGAAGAGGTATTTCCATACATTATATAAACTAATATCATTGGCATTCCATTTGTGCTGATACATGTTCTCCCACAAACCGCCATCATACCAGTCTCCACCACGGATAGGAATCATTGCCTCGTCAGTAGTCAGGGTATTGTAGTCGTAAATACCCCGGCAAGTTCCTTGAAGCCCTTCCGACTCCTGATTGCTCCCTATGTAGTTGTACAGGGAAGCAACTGCGTTTTTGTATATATTATCAGCATTGTTGTAGATTGCCTCCTGGTCCAGCTGGTCTTTGGGATGCTCATCCAGACAGTTGCTGAAACAAAGCAATAACGGTGCTGCTAATATGTATTTAATAATAGTCTTCATACTCTTTTCGTTTTAAAATTGTACACTCAGTCCCAATGAGTAAGTACGGTATAATGGATAGTTGCGCTTGTCGTCAATACCCATCGTACTGTTGACAACATAGCTATTTATCATTGGTGTCAAACCTTTATATCCGGTGATTGTTCCAATGTTGCTAATGTTGCATGATACACGCAAGGAACGAATAAGCTTGCTCCTCAAAGGCACATTGTAGCCTATTGTCAGATGCTCGAAGTTCAGGTAGTCACCTTTTTCAAGCCAGTAGTCAGAGACTCTCTGGTCTACGATGTTCTTCTTTGGAGCATCCTTCAAGACATTGTAGTCTGGGAAGCAAGCCATGCTTGTGTAAGCCAGTCCTGTTCCGTTGAAAATCTTGTGCCCGAATGCTCCATTCATCTGTATGGAGATATAGTAATTCTTGTATCTGAAACTGATGTTCGAGCCAAGGATCACCTTTGGTGTGGCTTGTCCTGCAATGTATCGGTCGCCTCCGTCGCTCAAATCCACCTTGCCATTATGATCAAGGTCCTCTATGTCGTAAAAATAGCTGCCGTTCTCGTTCTTGACAAGTCCCTTGCAATGGGGTAGGTAGAAAACGCCAAGCGGCTGTCCAACTATCTGATAGACCACGTTGTTGTCGCCGCCGTTTTGACCAGCACCATCCAATGATCCAATAGCGGTGATGTTTGCTGCCGACATGCTCATTCCCTTGTAATCACCACTTAGCGAGATGAGTTTGTTGCTTTGAAACGACAGATTCATATTGATGTTAAGATCCAGGTCCTTCTTGCTTATTGGCTGCACGGACAACCCCAGCTCAAATCCGCGGTTTGACATAGAGCCAATGTTTGCCAGCAATGTATTGTATGCGAATGGTGGAACCGGAACCTCATAGGCGTAGAGCATGTCGGTGGTCTTGGAATAGTAATACTCCGCTGTAAGCATAAGCCTGTTGGCAAAGAGACCAATGTCCGCACCGAGGTTAAACGTTGTCTTCGTTTCCCACTTCAAATCAGGATTGTTGTTTCTTACCATACCAAGGGTTACTGTTGGAGAACTCTTTACCGGAACAATGCCAGTCTGCCTTACGGTGTTCATGGTTGTGTAGGCGGAGATACCGCCAAGGTTGCCAGCCTGTCCCAGACCCGTGCGGAGTTTAAGCATTGACAGCGGTTTTATGTTGGCAAGGAAGCTTTCCTTCTTCATGTCCCAAGTGAATGATACAGATGGGAAGAAGCCCCATGTATTGTTGTCACCTACCATTGACGATCCGTCACCGCGTACATTTACCGCTAAGGTATATCTGTCAAGCAGATTATAAGTGATGCTTCCCATTACAGAAGCCAGAGACTGGTCTTCGTAAGTGCTTTCTGTTCCACCGTATGGACGGGCTGCTGTAGCACCCAGATTGTCGTAATGAAAATCGTTTGTAGGTATTCCTTTGGCATACACCCAGAAAGCAGTTTTTCTCAGTTTTCTGTATTCACTGCTTACTCCAGCAGAGACCTTATGTATGCCGAACTCTTTGTTGAAATCAAGAGATACATTGCCGAGCCATTCCTCTTTCTTGAACTCTCCACGGTACACGTTGCCTTGTGCCCATACCCATGTCGGACAGAATTGTCCGTTTTCGGTAGAGCCATACAGGTAAGAGCCGAAGGTGGATACATGCCAGTTCTTATTGAAATCGTAGCTCAGCTTTATGTGTGCGTCAAAGTTCAAATCCTTGGAGTCGTTTTTCTCTTCAAGCAATATTCCGGGTGGGTTGACATGCGTTGCCGATTCGTTTTTCAGCCAGTTTCCATGCTCGTCAGTACCAGCAGGGAAAGTTGGGTTCTGGCATGCTGCGGAATAGAACAGCATCTGCGTATCAAAGATGTCATGGTTCTTGAATGAAGAGCCGAAAACTCCGAATTCTCCGGTTAGTCTGTCATTGAAGGCTTTCTGGGTTACATCAACTTTGGCAACAAAAACGTTATAGTCCATCTTCTTGATGATGGTGTTGTGGTCCATTACTCCGAAAGATGCACGATAGTTTGACTGTGGCGTACCTCCGCTGAATGCAAGGTAATGATTGTTCACCATACCCGTGCGTGTTATCACCTTGTAGTTATCGGTATTGAAACCTCCGTTATTGCAATAGATACCCAATGCCTTTGCCGTTGCAACATATTCTGCAGCATTGAGCATCTCCAGGTGTTTGTACATCTGCTCGAACCCCACATTACCCTCATACGAGATTTGGAATCCTCGTCCTGTGCCTTTTTTGGTTTTCACCTCTATAACACCAGACGCTCCACGTGAACCATACATGGCGGTCTCCGCAGCATTCTTCAATATACGAAAACTCTCGATGTCTGCAGGATAGATGGTTGATAGGGTAAGTACGTCAGAAGTAACCCCATCAATCAGCACTAAAGGGTCATTGCCTCCGATGATGGAGGTTGTACCACGTACTCGCACACTATTGAGCATAGCCATACGATCAAGACCGTTGGATGTCACATTGACACCAGCAGCCTGACCAC
>CADBPJ010000287.1 GCA_902796445.1 uncultured Ruminococcus sp.
CTGACAGTGGTACACCATATACCAGCTCCTTCTGCCTCACTGCCTTTTCCATAAGCCTGTAATCGCATACCACCTTTTATACCCTCTTTGCTTATTTTAACAGCAATATCGTTAGATGTGTTATGATATAATGTTATTTTTCCCAATATTATAACCTCCTAACTTATTACTATTTTTCTTCTTTCTTTGATGCCTTTTTAGATTCTTTTTTAGTTTCTGATTTAGCTAATTCTTCTTCTATCTTTCTTGCTTCCTCTTCTGCTCTTCTAGTTTCTTCCTCTACTCTTCTATTTTCTGCCTCTTGTTGTTCTAATGCTATTCTTGCTTCCTCAGCCTGTCTTTTTTGTAATTCTAATTCGTCTACTTCTGGCATATCTATTTTTTGGATAATACCCATTGATACTAATTTATCAATTCTTGCTTTTTCATCTTCATAATAAGCATCTACCATTGGTGCTGATGCTGTTTGAGATGGAATTACTTTACTACAAACCTCTACTATTCTATTACTTTTATTATAAATCTTAAACATTTTAAATACCTCCTAAATTTTAATAAACTATTTTAAATTCTTTATCATACATTAAATATGATTTATCACCATAAGGTTCTCCATTCCTATATGTTGAGTGTGTATCTACAAAATATAGTTCTTCTGATTCTGATATATAAGAACCTACTGTTGATGCTGGTGTATGTCCTACTATTTGATATGGTATTATCAAATTATCTGGACAATACATTAACTCTCTTCTATCTGTCCATACAAATGAGCTACAACTATCCATACCACCCCTTGCTCTTGAACAGTACCTTAAATATACTAGATTTTGTAATTTTGTTTTCTGTAAATCATCTAGCACTGGTTTCCATTCTCCATACATATCTAATACCTGACATATATAGTCATTTGTAAATCCTGCATGTGAACATACAAAAGTCTTATTACCTAGTTCTATTTCTGTATAATATTCTAAATTATGTATATTCTCTTTTAGTTTCTGTTCTACTAAATCTTCTAATTCTCTATGATGTCCACTACAAGGAAATCCTAAGTATGATAGTTCATGATTACCAATAAGCATTGTATATTTATCTGGTTCTTTTTCTTTTAGCTTAAACAATGTATTCAATGTTTCTAATGAATTATGATTGTCTGTCAACCAGTCATCTACATAATCACCTAGAAATATTATTCTATCAAATTTGTATTCCTTATCTAATCTTTCTATATCTTTAAACATATATGAATGATTATGAACATCACCTATAAATAATGCTTTCATATATTACCTCCTAATCACTGCTCCATATAAATGTCATTTGTCCACAGTCATATATCTCTACAAAACCATTCTCTAGCATAAGTTGTTCATTTGATGTACCTTTTCCATAATGTGTATTGAATAATTGGTCATAACCCCTCTGTCTTAACAGGTTATCTGTAATATGCTGTTTCCCATTATACCAATGTTTACTTGGTGTGCTATTCTTCATCTTTTTAAATCCTAATCTGTTATATACATCCCCACTAAATTTGCTATAATCACAGTATGATATTATTGATTTTGGGTTATAGTTCCTTATAAAATAAATAAATAATTTTTCTGCCCCACCTATAATCTTATAATCTTTATGTGAACAAAGTCTTAACAATTCCCACTCATAGTTTTTATTATATCTTGGCTTTCCAAAAGTCATTAGTTCTACAAGTTCATTATTATAATATAATCCTAACATAACTTGCTGATTATTACAATAACCTTGTAAATGATATTCATTCTCAAAGTTACTGCATTCCTCTTTACTAACTTCTTTTATATCACACTTTCTTGCATATATAGAACTCTTTGGTAAAAGCATATTGATTATCTTATCCCAGTTATCCCAGTCAAATACATGTATGCAATGATAATCATTATCTGTTGCTAAGTTTGATTTATTTAGATGATAGTTCTTATCCTTTGGTTCTAAATTATGATTATTGAATATAGGTCCGTAGGTACTATTATGTGTGTAAGTTGGATTTATTTCTATAAGTATATTAGGTTCAACCTTTATATCATAAGACATATTTTGTATCTTAAACTCTAATGTATTATTTATATTGTTATCTGAAAGTAATTTACTAAACTCTTTATTTATCTTTGATATTATATATCCATTAGCATTCTTACAATCATCTGTCATACAGTAATAAGGTACACCATATTTCCTATTCATTGTTTTACTTGCCTCTTTTAGATTATAATAAGAATAACCATACTTTTTAACCTTTATATCTTTTATTCTGTTTATTATATCTAGCTTTTCCTCTTCTGATTTATTGTTCCAA
>CADBPJ010000288.1 GCA_902796445.1 uncultured Ruminococcus sp.
AGGTTTATACTACTTTAGATAGCAAAAAAGCGGCGGCTAACTCACGACTAAAGTCACGAGAATGCGCCGCCGCAATTATTCAAAAAAGTGGTACATCCTGTTTAAGTCTTTTGGCTTAGACGTAGCGTACCACCTCTTATCAAATACCCCTCTAATGTTTCCCTTCTAACGATCTCAAATATTACCGCCCATTTTTTAGAAAAAGTTGCTTGCTTTAACAAACAGAAAATGCAAAGAAAAAAGGATGAGGTGTCCCCATCCTTCAAAAAAAATCTGAGGCAGAACGTGATTCCACCTCTTTCAAAAAACGTCGATCTGTTTTTTCAATTCTGATATTATATTACCATTTACAAAAATATTGTCAACAAAAAAGCTGCCGAATCGCGCATCGACAGCTCACAGCTCCGTTGGTAGGAAAAGAAAGACCTACGGTGCTGATTAAAAAGTCATTATAGTAAATTTTTCTTTTTTTTACAACAAAAAAGCCAACCCCAGGGGTAAAGGAATTCTAAGCGCAAGCGCCTACTCCCGTTCGGGAACCCAACCTTTGTCCTTCTCAAGTTGGCTTTCTAGTAATGCACGTGGGAATGCTCAGCTTTCGCTTACCCCATTCTGGGACCCAGTGCTTCTTGTTTATATTATAACACGCTTTTTGTAGTATACAAAAAGAAACTCTTGTTAATTTACAATTTTAAGCGTACAATATAGATGGATTGTGGCAAAAGTCTTCGGACTATGCCTAAGGAAGTTGGATGCGTCTGGCTTCCTTTTATTTTATATTTTTTGCAATTTGCAATTTTTGTAAAACAGCAGTATAATTATGTAAAACAGCCGTATAATTATGTTAACAGGATCCGCCACACCTCTCAAAGAAGTGTCAAATGGCGGAACAGAACATAGAAAAAACGTCAGACGTTTTTGTAAGGGCAGTGGTTTCGGGCATCGCTCTATTTTTTTTGCAAAAATCGAAAAACAACATTTATGGTCACCTAGTTGTTTTGCAGCATCAATCAAATAAGCATAAACTATGACGATCGTGAGCAAATCGTCATGGTTAAAGCATTATGGCGCGACCGCAAAAAAATACTATTGAGAAATTTTCTAAAAAACCGAAAAATTCTCAATAGCGATAGCAAACAGCACATAATGTTTGCAAAATTAATGCTTTAGTCTTTGCCCCTCATCGTTCGAGGACAAGCTTGGACAAAGAATATATTAAAAAAAGCCTTAGCTTTCAGTTCCCACTGATAGGGATATCCTGAAGCTAAGGCTTTTTGTTTTAAGGCAAAAAAATCTGAGGCAGAACATGATTCCACCTCTTCCCAAAAAACGTTGATCCGTTTTTTTATTCTGATATTATATTACAATTCACAAAAATATTGTCAACAAAAAAAGCTGCCGGATTGCGCATACCGACAGCTAACAGCCTCGCAGAACAAGCTCGCAGATCAGGAAAAGAAAAAAACTGCGAGCAAAAACTGCGTTGCTGATTTATTGCTATTATAGCGAATCTTTGCACAAACGGCAAATATTTTTTTATAAAAATCTCAGCTGCAAAACCACAGACCTTTATGGTCTGTGGATAAGCAGCGTTGAGAAATGCTCCGTCATCAGACGGGTAATGCGTACTCAGCCGTACTGTTACCATACGTGCTTTTCCGACTTCAACTCGACAATGTTCAAAAGGCTTGTTAAGCGCAGATCACAGGGCTATACATTACTCCAACCCAACTTAAATCTGCACAGCAGAGCGGCGGTCTGTTGCGTCAACCGAGGGTGCTATAACCTTTTAAACGTAGATGCGATTTCTCACACCTCAGTCTGGTGAATTTTTAATGGAAGCCACACACCTTTATGGTGTGTGGTCATTCACCGGATAAAGTACTTGTTAAAGTTATTTGCCCGTTGTTTTCTTCTGTCATTGTTTTGTAATTTTGTAATTCCACACTGTTTTTAACGATATAAGAAAGTTCATTACCCTTTTGATCGTACTTGTGTGATTGCAACAGGTTGATCTGATGACTCAGCGTATACTGTTGATGTGACAGGCAAAGCCGATGTTGTCATGAAGGCACTTGATAATGCCGGGACGATGGACTTTTTAATTGATACACGATGCTTGGGTTTAATGCTTTTCTTGCTCATTAATTTAATTATCCTTTCTTTGCAAAATTATTTGAAATTTTAAAAAAATAGCCCTCACCAAAATGGATGAGGGCGCAATGACTAGCTCTGCCTGTTCGCTTACATTCGCGGTGCACCAACAGTCAATATCATAAAGCGAAAAGGAAAATAACGAACCAGATGAGTTTCTTTATTCTACCCCATGAAGGAATGGGGTTTGGAAATGGTCTCTTCACGTTCTTAGATCTTTAGAGACCTGTGGTGTCGGGTCATTGATAAGACCCGAAGTCCCAACGGATATAACCGATTGGGATGTTATATATTGTTAATGTTAGCGGTTTACTATTTTGTATTCATTAAAAAGTAAGAAGAAAGTGGGTTATGCCAGCAGGAAGGAGTTATAGCTGGCCGTTCAACATCATAATGACGGAAAAGTTGAACTTTAAGACCCTTTTTCTGATCCGCTTTTCCTTTGCTTTGATATAAATTATACCTTTTATTTATCTATAATGCAAGTAAAATTTTAAAATTTATTATATTTTTTTAAAAAAAGAAGACCTGCAAAAGCAGATCTTCTTGAGAATGCTGTGATGTTTAATTGTCGTTGCGCTTAAGGGCGAAGGCAAAAGCAAAGATAGTCACGAGAACGCCTGCCATGAGCAG
>CADBPJ010000289.1 GCA_902796445.1 uncultured Ruminococcus sp.
GATAAAGAACAAAATAAAGGGACATGTTTTAATGATATCATCAAATCGAGGTATTGAACCTAGTTGGAGTCCATATGGGATTTCAAAGCTGGGTATTAATGGCATAACAAAAGGAATAGCACAAGAATTGATTAAACATGATATAGTTGTAAATGCAATAGCTCCAGGCCCTACAGCTACTAGGATGCAATCATATGAGATGGGAGAAAGCATTTATACTGAACAAAATAAAATATTAAGATATACAATGCCAGAAGAAGTAGCTGAATATGCGGTATTATTAGTTAGTCAATTAGGGAATACAATTGTTGGTGATACAATTTATATGTCTGGTGGAAGAGGAATTATTGATATTAGATAAAAGGAGAAGTATAACATGAAAAACAGAAAATTTATTAATATAAATGAGAATTCTAAAATATATATTTTATGTCCTGCATATATAAAAACAGGTGGTCCCGAACTATTACATCAACTTACATATGAATTGAATAATAATAATTATAATGCCTATATTACATATTATGGATTTGATGAAAATGATAAGAATTATACATGCCCAGATTTCAAAAAATACATAGATAGTTTTAAAACTATAAAGGAAATTGATGACAATGATAATAATATTATTATTTCGCCAGAGTCGGTTACAGCAATTAAATTTATGGAACAATTTAATGAATGCAAAAAAGTAATATGGTGGTTAAGTGTTGATAATTTTACTAAACATTTCGGAATAATTAAACCAATACAAACATTTGGAATAAAAAGATTTATAAAATTAGTATTAGATAGAAAACTTATTTATAATTTTAAAAAAATAAAAAATGTGCCATATCATTTATGTCAAAGTCATTATGCCATAGATTTCTTAAAATTAAAAAAAATATCAAATGAGAATATTGCGTATTTATCTGATTATATAAGCAAAGAGTATCTTGAAATAAATGAAAAAGATTGGCCAAAGAAAGAAAATATTGTCTTATATAATCCAAAAAAAGGATATAAATACACTAAAAAGATAATTAATCAAGCAAAAAACATTAAGTTTATACCTATACAAAATTTAACTACTGAAGAAGTTAAATCATTACTTTTAAAAAGTAAAGTATATATAGATTTTGGTAACCATCCTGGAAAAGATAGATTTCCTAGAGAAGCAGCAGTATGTGGATGTTGTGTTATTACTGGTAAAAAAGGATCTGCAAACTATCATAATGATGTGCCGATTGATGATGAATTTAAGTTTGAAGGTAATAAAAGCAATATTACATCAATTATCGAAAAAATTAATAACTGTTTAAATGATTATGATAATGAAATAAAAAAATTTGAAGAATATAGAGAGTTTATATACGGAGAAAAAGATAATTTCAAAAAAGACGTTAAAACTATTTTTATGGATTAGGAGATTGTTATGGGAAAGTCAATCGTTAAAAATTACTTTTATAATCTAACTTTCCAAATAATAAGTATAATTTTGCCTATTATTACTACTCCATATGTTTCACGAGTACTAGGAGCGGAAAATATAGGTATTTATGGCTATACAATATCTATAGTAACATATTTTATATTATTTGGTTCGTTAGGAATATCCATGTATGCACAAAGAGAAATTGCATATATACAAGATGATAAAGAAAAAAAATCTAAGTTGTTTTATGAAATATTATTTTTAAGATTCATATCTTTATCAATTTCAAGTATATTATTTTATATTTTCTTTGTTAATGGGAATAATTATCAAGTATATTATAGAATATTATTATTAGAATTATTAGCCAATGCTATTGATATATCATGGTTTTTTCAAGGGATGGAAGAGTTTAAAAAGACTTTTACAAGGAATATTATTGTAAAAATAATAAGTGTTGTTTCAATATTTGTTTTTATAAAAAGCAGCGACAATTTAGTATTATATTTTGTTATTTATGTGTTATCAACTTTAATTGGAAATGCAAGCTTATGGTTTTATTTGCCTAAATATTTAACAAAGATAAAGATTTCAAACATAAATATTATTAAACATATTAAGCCTACATTAGCACTATTCATACCACAAATTGCTATACAAATATATACAGTTTTAGATAAAACAATGATTGGAAAAATATTGGGAGATATGTCTGAAGTAGGTTTTTATGAACAAACGCAGAAAATAATAAAGATATTAATGACTATAATAACTTCATTATCAACAGTGATGGTACCAAGAATTGCAAAATGTTTTGCTGATAAAGAATATAACAAAATAAAAGAATATATGATGAAATCGTTTAATTTTATTTTCTTTTTAGCGTTTCCGATGATGTTTGGATTAATGTCTATTTCAAATAACTTTGTACCAGTTTTTTTCGGTGAAGGATATGAAAAAGTGGTGATGCTTTTGATAATAATGAGTCCAATTCTTATAGCAATTCCATTTAGTGGAACAATAGGTAGTCAGTATTTGGTAGCTTCAAAAAGGCAAAAGGAATTTACAATTTCAGTTATTATAGGAGCATCAGTAAATTTTATATTAAATATCCTATTAATATATAATTACAAATCAATAGGGGCATCAATAGCTACAGTAATAGCAGAATTTACTGTTACATTTGTTCAATTCTATTTCATTAAAAAGACGATAAGTATAAAAAATGTAATTGCTATGTGTAAAAACTATTTAATAGCTGCGATAGTAATGTTTATTGTTTGTGAATTAATAAATTGCTTGATTATTAATGTATGGTATTCTATGTTACTTCAAATATTTATAGGTGGATTTGTATATATTATAGTATTAGTTTTATTTAAAGATAAGTTTTTAATCTATGCAAAAAACAGAATGCTTGAGAAATTAAAAATAAGCAAGTCATAGGAGGAATAAAAAATATGAAATATGATTATTTAATTGTAGGATCGGGTTTATTCGGGGCTACATGTGCAAATTTATTAAATAAGAAAGGTAAAAAAGTTTAGTAATTGATAAAAGACCTAATATAGCAGGTAATGTTTATATAGATAATATTGAAGGTATAAATGTTCATAAATATGGAGCTCATATATTTCATACAGATTATAAAGATGTATGTGATTATGTTAATTCATTTGTAGAGTTTAATAGATATAATAGTAGCCATTTTTTAAGATATCCGTTATATTTAAAAAAATTATAACTAAGAATATTTATGCCTTATTTAATAAATCCAGTTTAAACCCTATAAGTTTAGAAGAATTTATTGTATATGTAAATGGTTTATTTAGAAGAAAGATTATTTGTTCATTATGTGATAGTGAATTAGTTAATAGATTTAATTTGGATAAAAATATATTAAAAAATGTTATTAGTGAATTTATGTAAAGAAAAAAAGAATATCATATTATTTGCTTATATAACTTAATTTATGATTTTATCGTGAATAATTTTTATAATTGTTTTTTTTCTCGTTTGAATATGTTATAATTTTGTAGAAAGAAGGTAGTTATGAAAACAATAAGTATATTAGTTCCAACATATAATGA
>CADBPJ010000290.1 GCA_902796445.1 uncultured Ruminococcus sp.
ATTCCACTTTCAGTTAAAGATGTAAAAATTTCACTTCCATTTAAACTTAATATCCATAGAACTAAAAATATAATTAGAGAAATGATAGATCCGATTCCATAACTAATAATTTGCTTAATCAAGAATCTATTCTTTATAACTGAATCTAAACTATCGCCACCGCTTTCAAGAATACTTCTTACATATGAATTCATATTATATGATGGTTCATTCATATTTTGATCTGATGTAGTAAAATAAATACTATTATCTCTTAATGTTAAATATAAACTCATAGTTCTACTTGTACTTTTATAATCATCAATTTCATATTCATCTTTTGTAGCATATGAAATCCATAGTCTAAAATTAATTTCCTTAATATATTGTGGTTCTTCTAATTCTTGCTTAAAAACATATTCATCTTCAAATTTATTTTGCCTTCCATCAGTATATTCTATTGAGTATTCAACTGTAGCTTTAGAATAAGGATTATAATCATATTTATTTTGGCTCTTTGCTTTTTCTTTTTCTTGTTTTATAACATCTAAATAATAATTTTTTGTTTTTTGTAAATAATCAGATACCTGTTTTATTTGTTCTACTGAAACAATCTTGTTTACTATTTCAAATCTCTTTTCATTATTCATAATTGCAACCTCCTAAATAAATCTATCTTTATAAAATTTTTCAACAATATTTCTATTATCTAATTTTATATTTGGCATACTTAAATATTTATTAACACTATCTTTATTTACTCCCATTGATATTGCATATATTAAATATTTATCCCATAATTCAACTTCTTGCATAGTTTTTTCATTCATAAGTGAGAAATCATTTAAGAAATTTTTTAATCCTATCCATTTATCTATTTCAAGTTTTTCATCTAAATATATATGCTTTGGTGATAATCTATAAATTTTATTTGAAATATAAATTATAGATAAACATACACCAATTGGACTAACAAATATAATTGATACTATTGCAAATATTAAGAATAGCATATCAATAAAATTTATTTTCTTATTTTTAATATCAATAAATGATAAGCAGATAGTTATAAATGAAAAAACAATGTTTATTATTTCTATATAACTATTTACACCATAATTCATATTACTTAATAAGAAAGCCATTAATAAAAAACTAAAATATATCAATGAAGAAAATATTGTATAAGAATAAACTTTGCTTTCAATCTTATTGTCAGAACTATTTAAAAATGAATTAATAATCAAAAATAGGATAATATTAATTATATAACTTACAACAATAGAAATTAATACATTATTACTTATTAAATATAAAGATGAAAAAAAGAATGCAAACCCTAAAACCAAGTGATTTGATAAGTAGTTAACTTTACTAAATAATCTTTTTATTGAAATATGATGTTTGGAATTAATATCAACTCTTTTATCTATCATATTAGCAATACTTCTAAATAAAATATTAAAGTCTTTATCTTTAAATACATCATCTAAATAAGCAATACTAGTATTATTAAATATTTGATCCAACAAGTAATTTTCATAATCATTTAAACTTGCAAATCGGTCTTCTTCTGTTAATGATAAAACACATTTTTCTTTACCATCAACAATTTGATAATTAATGTTTAAAAAACCTCTTTTATATAAATCTAAAAGGATAGCAATTATGTCATTAGCATTTATATCATGTTTAACCATAAATCCAACTTCTGCAGGTTTAAGATTAGAAGGTATATCCCTATAATATTCAATCGAATTTTTTTGATTTGAATTTATATAAAAAGCATAATAAAGAAATTCTATTATTAATATCAAACTAAATATTATAATTAAAATCATTAATATACCTCCCTTTACAAAAATAAACTTGAAAATCTGCAAGTTTACATATTTTAAAATTTAACTTTTGTTACTTGCCTATCTTCATCTGATATTTCAAAAAAATCATATTTTTTGAAGCCAAATAATACTGCAACAATATTAGTTGGAACCATTTCAACTTTGTTGTTATATTTTAATACAGTATCATTGTAAAACTGTCTAGCATATGCTATTTTATCTTCTGTTTCTTTTAGATTTTTTTGTAAATCAATAAAATTTGTATTTGCTTTTAAATCTGGATAAGCTTCCGACAATGCAAATAACTTATTTAATGCATTTGTTAACTCTGAATTCGCTACAGTTGAATCATTTATTGAATTAGCTGTTACTGATTTATTTCTAGCATTTATAACTGCTTCTAATGTTTCTTTTTCATGAGTTGCATAACCTTTTACTGTTTCAACTAAATTAGGAATTAAATCACATCTTCTTTTAAGTAATACATCAATTTGTGACCATTGATCTTTTACCATATTTTTTAATCTAATTAATTGATTATATCCAATGCACAATAATACAATTAAAATTACTACTATAACTATTACTATATATAACATTTTTCCTCCTATGCTACCTTTATACAATTATAACATATATTTTGACAAATATATCTATTTTGAAAAATTTTTTTCTGAAGTGCAACAAAGTGACATTGAAAAAGACATATAAAAGAATTACACTTATTATAAGCAAAATAAAGAA
>CADBPJ010000291.1 GCA_902796445.1 uncultured Ruminococcus sp.
CACCCGCGAACGGCACATTCTGAGTTCGATATGATTTGCCGGATAATCCTTTGTACTCAGCCATCGATTTGCTCCCTCGTGCTTATTTCTGTATCTCTTTTAACTGTCTTAATGCTTCCTCGCTTGCAAGTGTCAACTGACTGCATGTGCTCTGCATGGAATCCAACAGGTTTTCCATTTGTTTTAGCATTGCGCCCTTGTATTTCTTAGACATTTCATCCTGCCAGGAAGCTGCTGCATCATCCCACAGTTCGTCTATATTCCTTTTAACATCGTTTATCCGCATACCAAGTGCACCTTATTCTCCGTTATGATTTGCCCAGTAACTTGCCCCATAGCCCTTTCTTGTCATGTGTTTCTTTGTCAGTGGTACTTTCCCGAATCTCAGGAGGCTTTGGAGAATCGTGTTTTTCGGTGAGCTCTGCTTTTTCTTCAAATATAAGTGCTTCTGAGGATTTCTCCATATGATCTTCAGTACGATCTCTATCTGGTTGTGCTTCTATTTCCCGCGTCACATCGCCCGCGTTTTCATCTGAAGATTTATACTCATACAGTCTATCATGATGTTCTCTCGCCAGTGTTTTCCAGTCCGGTTCCGCATAGAATTCATCCGGTTTCGTTTCAGGCGTAACATCCGTGTTAATAATTCCTACTATGGTTTTGTCATCAGTAATTTGTTTGCTGTATGGACCTTTGAAGAAATCCGCTATCTCTGCCTGTGCATTTTCAAAATCAGCTGGAGTTGAAACTTTTAAGATATTGATGTCCATAAAAGGTCGCACATAGTTAATATAGATGGGCTGATCTGTTTTTGCCAACAGCCATGGGGATGCAACATCGAAGATGCCATCCGTCATCATTATAAGCGAACAGACATCCTCCTTTGCAGCTCCGAAATCCCAGCTCTCCGGACCAGCTCGAAGCGGACTGGTCTCATTGAACGCTTCGCCCTTTTGTGTTTCTGTCAAAACTGAGTAATCTCCATACGATGACAATGCGATGATTCCACCGTCGCCGACATGCCCATAAACAACATTCGTCCCATTATAGATAACTGTCGTCAATGTTGTGTCATATTCACATAATTCATCCTGATTCTCTTCAGACAACGCTTTAATTGTCTTTAGCGCTTTATGATATGCAGTTCGGAGCAAAGACATCAGGCTTTCTTCATGCCATTTATCCGGATAATTCTCACTCACAAAGGAAAGGATTGTTTTGACCGCTGTTGTAGAACCAGCCTCAGACTTTTTTGCACTCCCGAGCCCATCGGCTATTGCCGCAACTACCCAACCGTTTTTAAGAACAACTACATCGCTTGCATCCTGGCATACACCATCCCTATTTGCTTGGTGCGCTGTTCCAATAATTGACATTTTGTAGTAACCAAGCATGGTGTTCTCCTCTCTTAAAAAGCTATGTTAAGTGTGTGTAGATCGCTGGGTGCTTCCACTGCGACAGATCTGCCACCATTGGGATCACTGTTTCTTACCGTAGCAAGACTACTGGAAACAAACTTGAAAAGAGCAGGAAAATTAAGATTCTCCAGTTCAAAAATTCTTTCTGTATTGAAAATGCTGGCCATTGTATGCCGATCAAAGTTTGCTACACCGACACAGTACCCAAGAACCTTTGTGGCGTCTTCCATTTCCTTAAGCCTTTGTGCAGCCGTGGCATAGGAATCATTCGGGCCTCCATCGGTAATGCAGAAAATCCAAGGACGATAGTAAGGCGTTCCCAATTCACTATATCGAGCTTTCTGTGCTGCAATCATATCTAAAGCCTTGTCAATTGCAGCGCCCATCGGTGTACCACCATTAGCCGTAAGCGTTGGCGGTACCATTTCGCTCACAGGTACGAACTCCTGTTGAACCTTAACATCGGGTCCGAATGAAACGAGAGCTACGTCGATACATGCCTTTGTATGTTCATCAAAGGATGAATCGTTTACAGTCTGTTCCTTAAATGTTCTAAGCCCAGCATTCAGCTTTCCGATTGCATCATTCGTTGTCATAGAGCCAGAAGTGTCAAGCAGGAACACACAGGCAACATGACGCTCTGTAATCCACCGGATACCACCCGTTCCAACATCTTCAATGATGGGGTTATCATTCGTTGTTGCTTGTGCATTGGTTCCCTTATTCTGTCCGAACGGTCTCTGAAAGATTGCCATAACAAATTCCTCCTTGATATTTTTAATAGCTATATAACACCCATTTTTACAATTATAGTATATTATGGTGATTATTCATTGTCAACAGCAAACCGGGGTAATCGGTCATATCAGATAGTTCTCTTATTCTCCGTAGTAGAGCGGTCGTCCCACAGTCGCAAAGCCGCTTTTTCCCGTAACAACCACATTGTCTGCGCTCTTAGCGCAGTGGATGATCCTCACCTCTCCCGACTCGTCAAAGCCGCAAATGATCCCGACGTGCGAGTCGCCGGGATAGAACGCGAGATCGCCGGGGCGCGCCTCCGCCCACGATATTGCCGTGCAATAGCTGTGCTGCGCGGACGCCCCGCCGCCGTGTCCGATGACATACGCGCCGTCCGAGACGTTATAAAACACCCAGTCGACGAAGCCGGAGCAGTCCAGCCCATAGGGGCGGATCGTCCCCGACGTGCTGTCGCCCTCTGCCGTGACGGTGTACGGCGCGCCCCAGCGCGTGTCCCAGCCAAGGCAAAGGCTTTTTCCGCCCCAGAAATAGTTGACTCGTCCCAGCAGCCGGTAGGCGGTCAGCACGACCTTTCTGCGCTCCTCGCTCAGTCCCTCCGGAAGCTGCTTTTCGATCTCCGCCACCTGTTGCGGTGAGAGCTTCAGGCATGCGTCGCTGCCCTTGATAACCGCAAACAGGCTTGCGTA
>CADBPJ010000292.1 GCA_902796445.1 uncultured Ruminococcus sp.
CTTCTGTTCCGCTGTTGTTGTACGGCGCTGAAGTTCAGCCTGTGTCGCATCCCACATTTCCCTTGATATTATTGCTATCTCTGGATGATGGTCTTTTATGTAAATCATTTCTTCCTGACCTCTATTGTACCTCTTTTTGTGGTCAAGATAATTTTTTGTGTATGTTTTCTTCTGGCAGAGGTCGCCACAGTATTTCTCATTGCGTAGTACACGCAGTATCTGGGTGTTTGACCAATCATTTTTATATTTTGCTCTGCCATCAGGGTCATAAGGCTTGATGCCTTCTTCCTTAAGTTCCCTTGCTATAATATGAGTACCCTTGCCCTCTATAAGATACTTATAAAATATCTTCTTGACAATTTCAGCCTCGTCTTCAACGAGGTATAGTACACCTTTTTCAACTCTATACCCCAGAAGATTGCGTCCAAACACAACACCTTGCTCCATTCGCCTTGCTTGACCCCATTTAACACGTTCAGAGGTTTTTCTGCTCTCTTCTTGTGCTATTGCGGAAATCATTGCAAGTTTGAACTCATAATCAGGATTGCGAGTATCAATACCATCAAGTGCAAACACTATATCTACATCATGTTCTTTAAGCAAACGAGTATAATGTATAGCATCTGCTATATTTCTGGCAAATCTTGAAACTTCCTTTGTGATAACAAGGTCTAATTTTCCAGAAAGCGCATCTTCAACCATATCATTAAACCCATCACGCTTTAAGGTGTTTGTACCTGTTATTCCTTCATCGGAATAAACCTTAACTAACTCCCAATCAGTTTGTCTTTGAATATAATCAGCAAAGTATTGTACTTGCGACTCAAACGAATTTACCTGGTCGTCCTTATCCGTACTTACCCTTGCATATGCGCCTGTACGCAACACTCTATCTCTACTATCACTCATTACATTGACAGGAAGTCCTGTCATCACAAATGGATTATTCATAATGACAGCCCTCCGTCTCTTTTCTCTGCATACCACATCCATGTTTGATGCGTTCTCTTGTCTTGTGACTTTCCTCTTTCAGCATCGGAGTAGATATTGCAATTTTAAGCTCCGCATACGCATCTCTTGTATCGATGTCATTCTCCAAGAAAACAACATCAACACTACTGTCTTTCAAAGTATGTATATCTCTGATTAAATCAGGAAGATACCTTGAAAATCGAGTTGTATCTTTTGTTACAACGCAATCTATTTTACCTAAAGTTGCATCTTGCATCATTTCTTTAAACTTCTGCTTTTCATGACCTTCATCAACATACACACTTGCCAATACACAATTTTCTTGTTTGGAAACAAATTCTGTTAATAACTCTACTTGATTACATATTTCCTCTATAGCACATCTAATATAGATTGCTACTCTTATAAATTCATTCATTATCTTATACCTCTCTTAACTAAAATTTTATCTTGGGTTGGTCAACAGATTCTACCGTGACCAACCCCTTAAGTCAACCTAATTTGCTAATTTTTTGTTTTCTTTTTCCACCAGAAAAGCAAGTTGACTACTAGTTAAAAGAGATTTTTTATGTAATTCTCTATAAATGCCTAATTTTATACTACTATCTAACTTTTTCTTTTCATCAGTAGAAAGAACAAAATCTTTTTTAGAATTAAGCATAACATCACCTATATAAGGATATGATGTTACTGCCTGTCCTAATGTGTACATAAAGTACTCACTCCAATCCATAAATATTTTAGAGTTTTCCTTTCCTTGATTTTAAAATTTCTGTTCTTTTTACTTTTCCTGATTTTTCTTTGCTCTTTGCAAGGTGCTTTTAGATATTCCAGTCATACTCTCTACCTGCTTATATGAATGTTCAGTCAGAAGCTGCATCGCCAGATTTATCTGCTCCTTTGAAAACTTCGGAGGACGACCTTCTCTGTACCCATCCTTTTGTCTGGCAAGTTCGCGACCGCTTTGTGTACGCTCTACAATCATATTTCTTTCAAACTCAGCGAACGCTAACAATACTGTATATAACAGTCGGCCGATAGGTGTGTTATCAATGATACCCAGATTAAGTATATGTACCTTAACACCTTTTGACATAAGATTATCTATAATACTTAAGCCCTCTCTGACATTACGGCAAAATCTATCCATTTTACAAACCACCAAACAATCAGTCTCCGATAACTCTGCTATCAATGTATTAAAAACTGCTCTATCACTAAAATCTTTTGCCGCAGTAAATACTTCTCTACGAATTATCGCAGACGGATATCTCTCTAATATTGTATGTTCTTGTTCTTCTAATGAATTATTTTCTGCCTGACACTTGCTTGACACCCTTACATAACCATATTCCATTTTATCACCACACTTTTGAATATTACTTCTGAACACCCCCTAACTATTGAATTCCCACCCATCTGTTCCCGTACCCGAAACTTAAAATATTTGAATACGAAAACAGACTACCTTACACCCATATTTTATAAAAATATCTCTATATGTTGAAATCTCAACCACAAAACAGTCTGTCAATTTTCTAAAGTTGATATGTTGAAATCTCAATCTTTTTAAGCATTACAAATTAAATTTTTTCATATTTTTTGCATCTTATCTGTTCTGACCTACCACTTGGTCACCTGTGAATGATTAAGATGTAAAAAATCTACATTTTTATCATCCTATAATACGTACTTCTACTGATTCCACACAGAGAAATTATTTCCTGTATGCTGAAACCAGCATTTTTTAACCTCTTAACCTTACTAACTATATCTTTATCACTTTTCCTGCCCATTCTTCCTTCCGCTTTCGCTCTCTCTATGCCGAGTCGGCGTTTTTTCTCCGAAAAATCGGCATAGAACCTGAAAGCGTTTTTAATATAAAGAAAGGAGTCGCCGTACTTATAGTACGGCTCTACTATGGAAACCACTTCGATGTTTCTGACGCCGAAATGGCTAAGTAGACTAATCAAATCATCTGGCTTGTCAGCCAAATCCAAAAGGCTACGCACCAGAACTGTGTCGCCGTCGGCGACAATGCTCTGCAACTCCTGCAGTTCTGGTCGCGTTGCATCACCCATTTTATCAATATAGATAGATGTTTCTGGTAACTCACACTCCTTAACCAGTTTAAAGATTGATTTATTATCAACTTCATAGGCTTTAAGCACATTTTCAAGTATGTACGCATATACCATAGAAACACCCCCTCTATTTGTACCATAACTTGAAACATTTTAAGACACTCAATGGTCTATAATTTTTAGAACACATGATACATGACACTTATGAACTTCAGACGCTATCGGTTGTCATCGGTAACACCGATGACAACCCTATAAAATGTGTAAAAAATCACCAACTAAAAATTACACCTACTTTTCCAACACCACTATCTGCCACCTATAGGCGTTTCAAAAAGTCAGACTTTAATACCGTCTCTAAGATTTTGAAGATGCTCATCAAGAAATTCTTCAAGAATGCTTTGGTCACTAACTACCTCATCAAAAGCCTTGAAAACAATGTCTTTTAAATTGATTGATGTAGCATCAGCAGTCCAAGATACTTTCTTCTTATAGAAAATTTCATTGTCTTCACAACAAATCTGACCATAAACCAACTGCTCATTATATTTATCTATCAATCTGTTTGTCATTGTCTCAAACTGGCAGCGTCTGACAGTCAAATTTACAATTAAGTATGCACGAGGACTAGAGTAATCAGCAATCAAATTGATTCCCCTAAAGTAGTCATCGCCCATTACTTTTGTAATGCCATAAAGTGCCTTGATTTTGCTATAGAGACCTTCTCTATCTGCTGCGCTACGAAAGTAAACCATAACTTCAAGAGAATTTGTGGTTGGAGTCTTTCCAAAATTAGCATCTATAATTTCTCCAATATGCTCAGTCATCTGAAATGCCCTCCTTTCTCTAATAATATTTATTTACAGGCACAAAAAATGTGCCGTAAGCAAAAGCCAACGGCACATAATACATCCCCCTAAAGGGAAAATTATTCACTTATAATAATCATAATATAACTCCAAAACCCTTTGGAGAATCACCACCAACCGACCATCAACCTTATATATACAATTTATATAAGTAGAGCCGTAAAGACCTGTTAAGAGAATAAAGAAAAACTTTATTCAAATCTTATATTAATATTATACCTCCGAAAAAATAAGTTGTCAATAACCACAAACAAAGTTTTTTCTGGTAACAGGCCAAAAATGCAGTTTAAGCCAGCAATGACGCAGTAAAAAAAATTTTTTATTTATGTTTTATTGGGTGATTCTATTTTGAATGGCTTATATTTATCAGCATTTTCCAAGTCTATACCATAACGCAGCATATCAAGCCCCAACTCATTCATATTATACAGGGATATTGATGTAACATATTTTGTCCTTAAGCATGAATCAATCAAATTTACATTTCTCAATGCAATACGTTCTCGGGTTTCGGGCATATCTTTTTCCTTATATATATTCTTTAATTCAAATAAATCTTCAGAGTATATATTTGACAGCGCCCAAGTTAGCTTAAAAAATCTCTGCTTGCATATCAGCCCAAGCTTGTATGCACGAAGAAGATTAGAGTATATATCCAGTAGTTCCTCCTCATTGATGGCATTTATTGTATAAACCAGCTTACATACAGTTTTCTTATAGTTCTTGTCAGACTTGTCAAACTTTTCTGATAGCTTGAGCCATTCATCGAAATCACTATCTTGATTATTAAGTACTTTATACAATTTCGATAAAAGAACTTTATCTGCATAACCCTTATATGTTTGTACCGCAACAGCAGCCGCATTTAACGGCAAAGCGAGTTCAGGCAAAGCAACCTCCGCAAGTATTACCGCAACATCCAAAGCGTTTTCTAACATAAATATCTCCTATTCCTTTGTCAATTTCTGATACAATTTCATAAGCTCAGCTACACAGGAGCTTTCTGTTGTGGTCTTTATGTCGAAGCCGTAAGCCTGCATTATCGCTCGGTCATTCTCCTGATGCGCTTTACGCAGTTCAGGAGGCATAGCCAGTTCATCATACAGGTCAGCAAGAGAGCAATCGGGATACAAGGCTCTTGCATCAAGTATAGCTTGTGCCGTCTTTTCTATCTTTGCCTGTTGCTCTGCTGTCGGCGTCGGCCATGGGAAATTATTATAAATAGATGGAGAATACCTATAATCCGATTTCAGACGTCCACAAACTGTTCTCATCCATGCCATATGAACATTAGAGATTAATACCCCAAAATGATATAATGTAGCATTTGTTGCGACTAATGTAGCATTACTTGCAATCACATCGGCATCCATAAATCCGATAGGAATATATTTTCGGTTAGATGATGACGTTTCTGGCACTAAAATATAATCCGTTTCAGGTTGTCTTATCTGTGAGAAAAGCATAGGAGTTTCTGCTTGTGCTTGAACAGCTACTGTTTTTGTATTTCTACGTATTTCCGCAACACCTTCAAGACGCTCTTTAATCTCTGGAATGTTTCTGTACTCAGCGGGAGAGACACCTTTTAACCATAAACAGTATCGAACTTTATTATTTATAAATTCATGTGAGCCTATATATTTCTTAATAAACCTTGCTGTATGCGGATATTTGTTTATCATATCATTTTTTTCGTCTTCCGATAAAATCAGATATCCACCATCCCAAGGCTTACTGCCTTGAACCAATTTAGGAAATCCCTCTTGTGCTTTACCACGCAACTGTATAAAGCCATTATCAGCATTAACAAGATATCCATTAATCTTATCTACGAATCTTGGTTGATTTCCCTCAAAAAGCATTTTGCGTTGTTTATTGACGCAAGCTAAACCAATAATTACACAGTGTACAGCCGCCTTTTCCTTCGCCTCACTATTCCATACGAAAGTTCTATGTGCAAAGTTTATTGTAACATTAAGATTAAAGAATAAATCTTCCCATAATATCGGAACTTGTTCACCCTGAACGATAGAATTAGTAGATACAAAAGCAACGTGTATATGGGTATTTTGTATGTATTCTGCTGCTTTCTTATACCACGCTGCCACATAATCAAGCCTTCCAGCTCTATCATTATTAGCAAATACATTACTCATATCTTTTTGCTGTTCATCATTTCTTAAAGCCAAGCCGACAAACGGCGGATTACCCATAATATAATTAAGTTCATGTTTCGGTACAACCGATTCCCAATCTATACGCAAGGCATTACCTTCCACGATGTTTGCATAAGATTTAAGGGGCAGAAAGTCCAAGTCCATATTTACGATACTTTCTGTTTCTTTAAGCATCTGGCTTTCTGCTATCCACAGGGCTGTCTTTGCAACTGTAACGGCAAAGTCGTTTATCTCTATACCATAGAACTGTCCGATTGATACTTTTATGATATTACCGAAATCAAGAAGCATCTGACCGCCTGTAAGTTCAACAAGTGCCTCATTCTCCAGACGTCTTAATGACATATATGTTTCTGTCAGGAAGTTACCGCTTCCGCAGGCGGGGTCTAAAAATGTAAGGCTCGCGAGCTTTTCCCTGAAAGCTTCTATCTTATTCTCGCGAACTTTACCCACCTTTATATCACGAATTGCATCAAGTTCTTCCCGTAATTCATCTAAAAACAAGGGGTCAATTACCTTATGTATATTCTCAATAGAAGTATAATGCATTCCTCCGGCACGCCGGGTCTCTGGGTTCAATGTGCTTTCAAATACAGCTCCAAAGATTGTCGGAC
>CADBPJ010000293.1 GCA_902796445.1 uncultured Ruminococcus sp.
ACTCAAAACAAAATAAAAACATTGCCGTGAACGAGGTATAAAGCCTTGTTCACGGTATCATAGGAGGAAAATATAATGGATAAAAGACTGGAATATTATTATGACAACCTTAAAAAATTAAAAATCGGTTTGGATGAACCGTTTAAGTTTAACTGCACTATGTGTGGGAAATGCTGTATTAACAGAGATGACATACTTCTCAATCCTAAAGATTTATTCAATATCGCAAAAGCATTGGAACTTCAGCCTATGGATATTGTCAGAAAATATTGCGACACATATATCGGTGAAGATTCACGGTTTCCGATTGTAAGGCTAAAACCGCAAGGAACTTTACGACGCTGCCCTTTGCTCAAAGATAAAAAATGTATGGTGCATAGCTCAAAACCTACAGTATGCGCTATGTTCCCGATAGGAAGGGTGATTTCCGTAGATGGAGCTTCCCAAATCGACCTGTCAAATCCTTGGGATTACGATAAAATACAATATATTTTTGATCCGCCCCATTGTGGCGATGACTCTGTAACTCACACGGTCAGAGAATGGTTTACTTCGTTTGGCATAGATATTGAGGACGAGTTTTATATCAAGTGGAATATGGTTCTCGGAAATTTCAGCAAAATTTGCAGAAAAGCAGAAAAAAACTTTAAGATGCCGAAAACAATGGAATATGTATGGAATGCTCTGTTTGCGAGTCTTTATTGCTCTTATGATACGAAAAATGATTTTATGGAGCAATTTGAGAACAATGTCAATCAAATCAAGCCCTTTATGGAACAAATCGACCTTCAATATGAAGACGAAAAGCCCAAAACAGTGTATCACAAAAAGGTTAAGAAAAAGAAATGGAAAAAGCAAAAAAACAAGTCGAAAAACAGGAGGAAATAACTTATGTCCGAAGATTATAAAAATAATCAAATAATCCGAAAAGATGCAAAAAACTGTTTTGTTGAAAGCTTAAATGATAGCTTTCCTATCGGCAAGGCACATTTTGGGTTTGCTTCATATGATATGAGCAAACCTGCCGGCAGTCGTCAGACGAACAGAATTAACATCTACATATCTGTCGAGGAATTGCTGGAGCTGTGTCGGAAATTATCTTGCGGAGAACTGAAATATATGTTTCAAAACAAGAAAAAAGCCTCCGACAGTTCGCCGCTATATCAATGCCTTGGTGGAACATCTGCGGAACGGCTCAAAAAAATGGGCAAATCAAGGAATGACGGCATGAGCCTTTCAAGAACAGCGCAAATTATCTGCGGAAGCAAATGTGATATTCTTTTTGTTGCAGATAGCGGTCCCGGCGAAGAAAACGAAAAAGGACTGATTGTACCGAGGTTTGGAAACAAACCTGAAAATCATGTGGCAGTCAGTATGACCTTTGACTCGCTTAGTGAATTACTGCTGATGACTAAAACTCATTATGAGGCGTGGCTTTCAGCATATTATGCTGCTGCATTTAAGACTCAATCCAATTCCAAACCGAGACAGAATGCGGAAAGTCCGCAATCGTTCAACTCGATTATATAGTGTACCTGTTTGTAAGAATGACGGCTCCAACACAGCCGTTATTCTTTTGCCTGTTTATGCTTATAAATTGGCACAAAATTGGCACATCTATGCCGATGACAAGAAAAACATTATGTGCTATAATAATATCGTGTATAAGTGGGTTCGGGGACGGACTCACTTTTTTATATATGTAAATATGATCTCAGGAGGAATATATCTATGAAATATTGTCCGTTCTGCGGTGCAGTGCTGCCGGATGAAAAGATTTCATTCTGTCTTGAATGCGGCGAAAATCTGACCATACTCAATCAACACACAGAAACTGAAAAGCCGTCGAAGAAGCCCATGAAAGAAAAGAAAAAAGAGAAAAAACCTAAATGCAAGAAAAAACGAGAAGCGAATGCAGAGCCGATAGTCGAAGAACCAACTGAAATTGTTTCGGATAACTATGACGGGTATTATGATGATGTAACTCCAAAGGACTCGGTTATGCTGCATCAGGGTTTGGATAAAACTATGGTGAAGAAGCTTGTGATCTTAATAGGTTGTGTCATCATAGCTATCGCGTTATGTGTTGTTGCACTTGTTTTGCTTAGTTAGTTGCAATTTGAAGTTCTTTTTCGTGTAATTAAACAGAGGTGATGAGCAGATGCT
>CADBPJ010000294.1 GCA_902796445.1 uncultured Ruminococcus sp.
AGGCGTAATCTGAGATTTCGAGAAAATCATCTTTTAAATTTTTGCGGCCCTTTATGAGTGTAATATCTCTTATCGGGTCTGCTTCGAGGGGAATATCACACTGAAAATTGATAAGTATGTCCTTTGTGCGATGTCCGCCAAATTCGGCACTGTAGAGAGATCCTTTTTTCAAAATGACAATATCGCCACTTTCGGCAACTGTTTCCGAATTTTTGGTTTTGTAGACAATGGAGCCGTCTGTGATAAAGCATATACCCCAGAAAGGTCTTTTTTTCATTTTGTAGGAATAGGCTGTTCCACCTTCCCACGATTGATTTAAAACTTCTATTTCCGAACAATCCGCATTTGCATCAATGATACCGTTCATAATCATCCCTCCTTGAATTTTATTATATACATACATTGGTGCGCTGTCAATATGCTTTTGACGCAAAAATACAAAAAAATAAACCAAAATTATATTGCACCGGCAGGGTGTTTGATTTATAATTAAGAAAAAAAGAATGAAAGGAAGAAAAATATGAAAGCAACTTTATACACCACTGATGAGAAAAACGGCTTTTCTCAAAAGCGCCTGTTTTACAACAATACAAAAATGGACGCAATATGCACGGCAACGGTTTCCGATAATCCGATAAATGAAAGCTTTTCGGGATTTGGAGTAGCAATAACCGGGGCATCATGCTATGAGCTGTCAACCATGAGCGAAGAGGCTCGTGACAAGTTTTTGAGCGACATATATGGTCATGACGGAATTAATTTATCTGTCGGCAGACTGTCTATCGGCTCAAGCGATTATTCGGCAGATGTATATTCCTACTGCGATAAGGAAAACGATATTGAGCTTGAAAGCTTTTCGATTGAAAGAGATAAGGAATATATCATCCCCATGATTAAGGAGATTTTGAAGCACAATCCGAACATGAAGCTTTTTGCATCACCATGGAGCCCTCCCGGCTGGATGAAAACCGAAGGCTCAATGTGCGGCGGATATATGAAGTGGGAATACATCGACTGCTATGCCGACTACATAATAAAATATCTGCAAGCCTATAAAAAAGAGGGAATTGAAATCAGCGCAATAACTCCCCAAAACGAGCCCGAAACACAGCAGTTCGGGTATATGCCGGCTTGCGTATGGCACCCGGATATTGAGGCGAAATTCGTCGAAGTTTTGCGAAAAAAAATGACGGCTTTGGGAATGAATACGGAAATATGGCTTTATGATCACAGTTTCACCGGTTGGAAGAGAGTGCTTTATCAGTTAAAGAACAATCCCAATCTTATAAACGATTGCAATGCCATCGCTTTTCACTATTATGATGGAACAGTGGAAATGATTGATAAGCTGAAAGCGGAATATCCGAATATAAAGTGGAATTTCACCGAGGGAGGTCCCAGACTGTACGATAATTATGACAGCGATTGGTGCAAATGGTCAATTATGATGTCAAAATCACTCAATATTGGTTGTGATTCGTTTACGGGATGGAATCTCCTGCTTGACGAAAACGGAGGACCCAATATAGGTCCGTTTTTCTGCGGAGGTTTGGCAACCTTAAATTCGCAAACCGGCGAGTTGACTTATAGCGGACAGTACAAGGCATTTAAGCATTTCTCCAAGTTTATTAAGCCCGGCGCAAGTATTTACCCCGCAAAGGTGGATAATTGCGAAATGAATATGTTTGCTTTCCCTCAAAATATGATTACGGTCGAAGGTACGGCGGCACAAAATAAGGACGGCTCTCATGTATTACAGCTTGCGAATGCAAACTCATCAAAGGTACAAACACAGTATTTTTACGGCGAAAAATGGTGGTACATTGAGCTTATGCCAAATACTGCGGCAACGATAGTATTTGAATAAACTGAATAGTAGGGGATGCTTGATACAGTCAAATATAAAAAACTGAGGTAGTATCTAATGTGATTGAACCGGCTGTATTCCTCAAACGCCTCACAAGGCACAGAGATAACGGCGGTCAAACGGGCAATCTGCATATGCTGGCAGATTAGAAAATACAAAATGGTGAAAACGCAATGAGTCTGCCCCAAAATAGGGTTCCCGAAAAGCGAATTGCTTTTTGGGAGGAGGAAAGGGCGATGTAGCAGGTGACTGATTTTTGAAAAAAATCGGAACAGGCGAAGTCTGCCCTTGACGAGAACCGGGGGGGAGGTTCATTGTGAACCACCATGAAGACTAAACCCTAATAGGGGTAATTGTATAAAAAAACATTTTTAAAACCTAAGTTATAGATGTAATTGCACATAATGATCTATAATTTTTTTTTATGATGTTTAGAAATTATAAAATGTTTTCTCGTGCCACATTAACCAAAATGAATAAGAATGAGAATGTTGCTCTGTCGGTACTTGTAAATATATGCAGATACTGAAAATGCGACATCGGAGACATTATGGAAGTTCTTCCCGAAGGTGATACCGATTGATATATGTTTGTGAATCTTGCAATGTTATCTTTTCCAATGACCTGACAGAAATTTGTGTAGAGCGAGAAAGATGCGTTTATATAACAAAGATTTATGTTTTTTACAAATTCTATTTACAAAACCTCAAAAAAGTGATATAATCGACATATAACGGAAACAGGGGTGATCATATTGGCAAGACCGA
>CADBPJ010000295.1 GCA_902796445.1 uncultured Ruminococcus sp.
CATCCACTCCTCCCATTTGCTAGAAGTGGCGCGAATAACAGCTGTAGCGAAAGCATTTACGAAGTCTTCCTCGGAACGACACCCGAAAGCATCCATCCGAGCGATTCTGATATCATTACTTTCCACCAAACGACTTGCCTTGTCCACAAGAGATGTTTTCCCCATCCTTCGAGGAGATATTAGTATGGTATTGACTCCATACGTAAAATTCATCTTAAGGGTTTCCGTTTCTTCTTTCCTATCCGTAAATGCATCGCCCTCAACCTTTACCCCGAAAACAAATGGTGATTCATTAATATCCTTCATATCTGCAGCTTTTTAGTTCTGCAAATATAAATATTTTTACACTTTTTCACAAGTTTGTTTAACACAAGGTTGTGAAAAAATATGCTTTAAGTAATACTCGCGCGTCATAAAGCCATCACACCCTGTTTTATCGGGTTTATAGTTTGTACATCCGAGGAAAGGCTCTTCTTTTCCTTCTTTGACGATAAGATAACCATCACGACATTTATCACACTTAATAATTGACAGCACGCCGCCACGGAGATCGTTTGTCATAAAACTGCATATCTCAGGCTCATTGCTACAGATCCATAGTTTCAATCCATAATGTGGTTTATAACGCAGTTGAAGTGGATATCCACATATGGGGCAGCGCTTTTGATTAGTGGAGTCATTGTTTTTTTCAGCACTTATTTTACCATTAACCCTTACATTCTTATAATCACTTATCAGCTCTGTAACAAACTGAGACGGATTTTGTTCCGGCGCCACGATGTAGACGCGGTTTTTCGTTCTAGTAAGAGCGACATAGAACAACCGCCGTTCTTCAGCATACTCAATCGAATAGTCCTCCTTTACAACATATTTAAGGACAGGGTCTTCCTGAATCTGCGACGGAAATCCATACAAGTCATTGCGAGCGTTGATTATAATAACGTTGTCAAAGCCAAGACCTTTTGCTCTGTGAACGGTCATAAACTCAATCTTTACGCCAGGAAACTTCTTGGATTTGACTCCACCACACTTCTCGTCGTAGACGAAATCTGCAGACCGACTAAGATTGTACGCATCGAATCCATATCGTCCGAGTAAAAGGATAGATGAATCTCGGTTTTCTTGAAGTATCTTGGAAACAATACCCTCTATTGTTTTTCCTATCATATAGAACTTGCCACCTTTCCCTTTAGTTTGTTTTCTGTCCACATCTTCCGTGAAGGACTCGATTATGACAGGGTCTTGAATATGCTTTGGAGATACGAGAGCCTTTTTTATCTGTAAACTATTCTTTTGTATAAAACCACCGGCGATATCTATAACCTCCTGTGCATTACGATATGTTCTAGTAATTTTCAGTTCCTGACCATAGCCCATAACCTCTTTGAATTTAGTAAAAAGGCTAATGTCGGAGCCGGCATAAGCGTAGATGGACTGCCAATCATCCCCTACAGCGATAATCTTAGCATTGCATATTTGGCTTAACGCTTTAGTAAGATCAAACCTTTGACGTGAAATGTCTTGGTACTCATCGACAATAATATACTTAAAGTCGAGTGTCTTACCGGAGATCAATTGCTGATTAAGAATACGTGCTGATTCGTTGATCATGTCCTCGAAATCCACGGCACGCTTTTCTTTCAAACGCTTGGCATACTCGTGATAGCATTGCTGAGCGACATCTAGGAATAATCGCGTGCGCTCATTAGTCGACTGAGCATTCCATTCGTAGAATTTTTCAACTGTATATCCATTAGTCTTAAAATTTTGAATAAACGTGCAGATTAGTTTGACAAGCTTAAGTATATATTTGTTTTCTTCCGTATTGATAATTTTTTCAAATACCTCCTTAGAAGAACGCCGGCTCAGCACAAAACCATGCTCTATTAATTGCTCTTCCAAGTGAGTTAACATTGGCCGACCATCATTATATGCAGAAAAAGTGTATATCAACTCAGTATTATGCTGCCTATGAAGGAGCACCTTGTCATTTATGGCTTTCTTGTATCTTTCAAGTTGTTCTGCATTATAACGACTGTTACGCCCGTCTTCCGTAATACCGAAGTGTTCAAGGTAAACGACCCTATCCCCTTGTGTAAGAGTAAAATCAGGAGTATATGGCTTATGAGCACGGAGAATATTATATTTATATGGTTTCTCGTACTTATAGTCAATGTTATTTAGATAAAGAAAATTTGCGATTTCCACTTCTTGTGCAGAACGAAGTGTTTCGTGTGCAATAGAAAGCCGACGCCCTGTTCTCCTATTAATAATTTCTTCAGTATATTCGCTCATATTCCCTTTTAAAGTAGAGAAATCAGCTTTTGAAATATAATTAAAGAATGCATTAAGATCCTCCCCTTCGTAAGGAGCATCAAAATAACTACCGAAAAAGAGGATTAACTTATCTACTAATTCGGGCTGCTCCAGGATGCTACCCTTCAGATAGTTATTTATGACATTGAACATAAACCCACTATCTACAATCATTTTCCCTGCAGCATCCTTCTTGCGAAGTATTGCATATCCAGCGCTGTGAAAGGTAGTTACAGGACACTTTATTCCCAAACCTTTATTAATCTTATCTTTAAGTTCACCAACTGCTTTATTTGTAAAAGAGATTACAAGTAACTGTTCCGGTTTAATGCCTTTCCTTTCAACCAAATAACGAACTTTTGCTGCAACCGTGGTCGTCTTTCCTGCGCCTGCACCGGCGACGACTAAAGTATAGTCCTCATCGGAGAGCACAACCTCACGTTGTTCTTCATCAAGATTAATCACAGGGTCCACTTTTTTCAAAATGTTATCCAAGTAATCTTTCTCGCTCTGCAGATGCCTTTCAATATAACTTCTGTTGTGTTTCTTAATTGTAGACGGAACCTCTTTAAAATTCTCTATATCTGCATAATACGTCAGAAATTTTTCAACCCATTTTTCCTGAAGGTCATTCTGCTTACAATAAAATGTTAAGGTGTCAGCTCGCTTCTGTCCGGCGAAGAACGAGTACAAATCTGAGTACTTAGGTACTAATGCTTTATAATCGCTTACAGCAAGATACTTATCTTCCTGGAGGAGCACTTTTAGCTCAGTATAGAACTCAACCAACTGTTTATGTTCTTGTGTCATCGGACCAGTCGTCCTTAACCTTTTAGAGGATGACCGAGAATTAGGCTGTTTGGAAAAGAACTTGCTAAAAAATGACATAATTATTCTTGCTCTATTATAGCAGAGATGTTATTTAGTATGAAATTCTGTGCATTAGCATCATATAAAACTGCGACGTAAGTCCCATTATGTCCTTCTTTCTGTTCTGTAAAAATTCCAATAGACTGACCCGCTTCAGTAGGACGTTTAATTTTAGCTCCTTTATCGGTAACGATTATTTTCAAATAACCATTATCAACCAGCCAAGTTATAATGGTCTTGTTTGATATCCCCTTCATGTTTTCAGGTATTACCTTATTAATTTCACTAACAAAATCAGATATACTTGTTTTCTCGGCAATATATACCTTTGAAAGGGCTTCTGCATCCTTGTTAAATTCTATTTTCTCATCTTTTGACTCTTTTCTCATTTTCCGAATTGCGAAATCCATCACATCGGCAACATAAAAAAGGCAGCGTGAAATATGAACATTATTGATAATATCAGTATCGGATAAATCAGTTCCATCAATGGGATTGATACCATTTGCCAATTGAAAAATCCAATCCTTGGCAATCTTTGTCTTTTTAATATCTCGCATAGTGTTATTTGTTCATTTTCTCTTACTTGGCCAATCCATTGGCATACTAAAGTTCCAACGATTTAACCGTATTTAATGGTTTCAAATTTACAAATTATTTTGATTTATTCTCCCCTGATGGCAATGCCGTAAGTCAAATCACTATTTCTACAGGAACGAGAAACACATACAACGAGCGAGTCCGAAGTCGAAAAACACCTTTTGAGTCAGGATGCCG
>CADBPJ010000296.1 GCA_902796445.1 uncultured Ruminococcus sp.
AGTATGTTGACCGATATCACTATGAATGGTTTACTAATTATGAAATTGATTTAAAAACGGCTACAATTAAGTCGATTGAACCTGAACAAGACCACAAAAAACTGAATTATAAGATACAGTTGACAGAAAGAAAAGAGCAAGCAAAAGATTGTGAAGGGAATTTCTCAATAAAATATACTCCTGATAACATAGCAGCATCCGGTGATGCAGAGTATTTTTCAAGTTCTATTCATAGCAACGGCAATGAATATGAAATATTGCTACAATTTTTTGATGGAAATTGTGCAGGAAAACTGATAGATGTGTTTGGAGAAATTTCAAGTGGCAGTCAGGCGGTGCCAATTCATAACGAAGAATTAAAATATGATTTGGTTAATGAAAATTTGACAATCACTATAAATGGAAAAACGGCTCAAAAAGTTGCAGTTAAAAGAGTTTCTTGGAAAGGTGAAACAACGGTATATATTTATCCAAGAGATTTAACACCAAGTCCTTTAGATGAAATTAGAGAAATTTTGTTGTCTATAAGTTAGAAACAGTTACACAAATAAGGCTTTGTAGAGGTATGTTATGAGAAAAGTTTATTTAGATACAACTCAATCAAATATGTATATTAGCGTATTTGTGAATGATGCAGAAGTGGTTCTAGCAGGAACACCTGTAAATGCTATGTCTGTTGAATATAAAAATAGTGAGTATCTAAGGTTTGCAGAGGAATATGATATACAATTTATATTTGCGGATAATGTTCCTAAAGTAGATTTTTATTCTGTTCCGATGGTGGATGTATTTGCGATGGATAGTGTTGGAGGATATTTAGGTTCAATTGGTCAACACACAGATTTTGAGCAAGATATCCCTATCTGTTATGTAGATGCTGATAAAAACTGTTATCTTATTGCGAAAAGTGGTACTGAATTTTTAAGTAAGGTACAGTATTGGAAAGAACAGTTAATACCTTACACCGATATAGAATTTTTGGATTCCTACGAAATGGCTCAGGACAAGTATGAGTTTTTGGATAGGTTAGGCATAGAAGAGGAATTGAAAAATGCAGAGAACAAATAGTTGAATTTTTAGTTTGTCAGATAGACAAACTCCAATTTTTTGAATTAAGTATATAAAGGAGCAAGGTTGAAAAACACCCTGCTCCTTTTTTGCTCTATACTATATTCATAAAAATGAATAAAAAGGTCAATTATGCATGTCAACACATACATCTATTAGACGATTTAGAAAAGAAAAAAGTCAAACAAATCTTTAATATTATATAATTTTTTTAAAGTATATCAACAAAATGATAATGTGGATATTCCTTCGTAGACTTTCAAAAACTTCTGTGGTATGTTTGTGTTGCCGAAAAGGTAAATACAAATTTAGGAGATGAAAATTTATGAGGAAAAAAGTATTATGCACGGCAATGGCAGTAACCATACTGCTGACACAAACAGCATCAGCAGCACCATGGCAATGGCATCGAAATGAACTGATATTTGATAGCGAAATTGGGTTCTTTGGAAATATAACCTTGCAATTCGCATCAGATGGTGGAAGCTTCATCAGGCCAATAACCAAACGATACGGCGAAAGCATTAGCCTTGAAAGTTATGTACCGACAAAATACGGATACACATTCAAGGGATGGTTCACCGATCCGAGAACAAAGCAGAATCAGGTAACAACATTCAAATTCACGAAGCCTGATGTGCTTTATGCGAAATGGGAAAATAATCCTGAAGAACCCATAAATCAAAATGACGAAATTATGGCAAAGGATACCTGCTACCTCACCGATGAGGAAATGAAAATACGAAATGAAATTATAGAAGAAAAAAATAAAGCCTACATCGAAGGCTTCGGCTATGTAGCTCCAAGTAAAACTAAAACCATCATCGTAGACTCGGATGGTGATATAAATAAAATGGTCGGCACAATGGAATAGAATCTATATAACCAGAGGTTAAGCATAAAATGCATGCTTAACCTCTTTTCTATTGGTTTTGTGTCAATAAAATTACTGTTGTATGTCTTTTGAAAATCTTTGCAGATTTGTTTAGGCTTTTCGCTTGACTTACTCGAACCTTTACGGTATTGTGTGTGTTACAGAAAAAGCGAGGTGAGAAAAATGGCAAAACGCAGACCATCGGGTGACGGAATGGTCCGACTGAAAAAAGAAAATCAATGGGAAGGAAGAATTGTAGTCGGGCATAAGCAAAATGGAGATTCCATATTCAGATATGCATATGGCAAAACACAAAAAGAAATGATGCAAAAGCTAAATGCATTAAAGCTTCAATATCAGGATGCCGACCTTAATGAAGACAGCAACATAACATTAAGCGAATGGCTCGACAAGTGGATAAAGGAATTAATGCCCGAAACTGTAAGACCAACCACGCTAAAGGGCTTCGAGCTAATATGTAGATGCTACATAAAGCCATATCTGGGTGATAAAAAGATAGCCTTCATCACAACGAATGATGTACAGAAAATGTATGCGAAATTAAAAAAGGAAGGCAGAATTAACAAACATCCCGTACATGGACACAAGCTTGCAGATAATATGATAATAAAGATACATAGCACACTGCACCTGGCAATGGAAACAGCAATCGAAAAGAATCTGATAGCAAAAAATCCGACAGAAGGAACAACTGTGCCGAAGAAAAAGAAAAAAGATCTTAAGGTGCTAAATGATAGTGAGCTTGATAAGCTAATGCAAGCCTTAAATGAAGACAAGGAATGGGGCGACTTCTTCTACCTCGAACTGACCACAGGCTTAAGGCGAGGAGAAATATGCGGTCTCAAGTGGGAAAACTTCGAAGAAGAACAAAACAAGCTCTACATCAGAACAAACATATACAGAGATAACGGAGAATTAAAAGAAGGTAAACCAAAAACAAACGAGGGCGAAAGATGCATCATACTGCCAAAGGTAACTGCGGATATGTTAAAACGGCGAAAGCGAATATCAAAATGGATATTCCCGAACCTGACAACACCGGAATTACCTATAGCACCGGAGGCCGCCTACAGAAAAGCAAAGCTAATTTTAAAAAGGCTGAATCTGCCGAACATATCCTTCCATGACCTCCGCCACACCTTCGCAACACATGCCATAGCAAGCGGTGTGGATGCAAAAACACTATCAACGATACTTGGACATACAAACCCAAGCTTCACACTCGACACTTACACACATGTAACAACGGATATGCAACAAAAAGCATCAAATATAATAGAAAACTTTATGGAAGATATACTCGGAAAGGAGATGAAACCATGGCAAGACGAAAAAG
>CADBPJ010000297.1 GCA_902796445.1 uncultured Ruminococcus sp.
GCAGTAAAACAGAAACGCCATCATCTTTTTCTTCAAAGCCGGTTACATCAGCGTTTAATTTCAAACTCAAGCCTTTTGACCGAAGTTCGCTGTGTATCATTGTTGCCATGTCATAATCCAAAGTGTTCATAAGTTGATTTCCACGCTGCACAACTGTGACCTTGATACCGAGTTCCGATAGATTTTCAGCCATTTCAAGACCGATAAATCCGCCACCTACCATAACAGCTGTCCTTGGTTTGGTTGTTTCTACGAAGCGATGAATTTTGAGTGTATCTTCAACCGTTCGGAGTGTAAAAACATTATCGCTGTCTATACCGGTTAAATTGGGCATAACGGGTTTTGCACCGGGGGATAAAATCAATTTATCATATGTATCCTCAAATATATCGTCAGTTTCAAGATTATGAACAGTTACTGTTTTTCTGTCTGCATTGATTGAGGTTACCTCGTGACGAACATTTACCTTTATACGAAATCTGTTCCAAAAGTTATTTGGAGTCTGCAAAGTAAGTTCTTCTTCGTCCTCAATTACTCCGCCGATATAATATGGCAAACCGCAGTTCGCATAGGATATAAAACCGGAGCGTTCAAAAATAGTAATATCTGCCTTTTCATCTAACCGTCTTAATCTTGTTGCGGCAGTAGCACCGCCTGCAACTCCGCCTACTATTACAATTTTCATAAGATCACCTCACTATCTCACCACGAAAACCACTGATACCGCCAATATTCTCTACATTCTTATATCCCATTGACTTTAATATAGATGTTGCCTGTGCACTTCTTCCGCCACTCAGGCAATGAACAAAAACGGGCTTGTCCAAATCAGTAATGACTGTTTGCACCGAGTAAATATTTTGGAGAGGAATATTAATGCTTCCCTCAATATGCCCGTCATTATATTCCTCTTTAGTTCTGACATCAAGTAAAACAGCGCCCTGAGTGTTACGAAATTCATCAACACCGGCATTTATATCTGTTCTCTTAAACATATTTAATAAACTCATTTAATGAGCACCTCCAAATCCTCTTTTGGTCTTGCTCCGATTAAGCTGTCGGTAACCTGTCCGTTTTTAATTACCGCAAACATAGGAATGCTCATAACCTTAAAAGCAGCAGCAAGCTCAGGTTCTTCATCCACGTTTACTTTGCAAATTTTAGCCTTGCCCTCGTACTTTTCCGCAAGCTCTGCAATAACAGGCGACATCATTCGGCACGGACCGCACCAAGCAGCCCAAAAGTCAATAAGTACAGGAATATCGGATTTTAACACTTCATTTTCAAAATTATTTTTTGTTATCTTAAGTTCAGCCATTGCTTTTCCCTCGCTTTACATTTATTTTTGTAATTATATAATACAGAAAATAAAGTAACGTTTCTGTAACCGAGTCACATTAAATAAAATTAATTTGCAATTTTTTCAAGAGCATTCAAATCTTTGATTGTTATTGTACCTCTCTTGATAGAAATAATGCCGTCATTTTCAAATTGCTTTAACATTCGTGCAACAACTTCACGGGCGGAATTCACTTCTCTTGCGATAGTCTCTTGAGTCATTTTAATTATTTTTGAGCCGTTGCGTTCGTAAGCAGAAACCAAAAACTGTGCCATTCGGACATCAAAATGAGTAAATAAAATCTGTTCCAAAACCCAAACAACATCCGAAAGTCTTTTAGCCGTCAATTCGTAAGCAAAGGATTTCACATAAATGTTAGTTTCAACAAGTTTTTCAAAAGTACCGGATGAAATAGCGAGAAGTTCGGTATCATTTTCCGCAACCATTTGAACATTAAGAGAAACCCCTGACAGAGCACAAGCTGATGATAAAATACAAGTATCATCTTTTTCAATATGAAATATCGTAATTTCCCTACCTTCATCTGATGTGATATATACTCTGATTGAGCCTCGTTTTACATATACGAATCCAAGACAGGCATCAGTAAAGCCATAAATATAAACGCCCTTTTCATAAGTCTTAATAACCGAGCCTCGGACAGCTGTTTCTTTTTCTCTATCGGTTAGTTTATTCCAAAACGATAGCTTTGAAAGTATATCTTGATTATCCATATTAGTGATACCCATTTTGTCCGCAACCTCCGCTGCCGCAATTATGTTCGTGTTCTGTGTGATGATGGTTACAATTTGCATTAGGATTATATTCAAGTTTTCCTGCAAGTAATTTAGCTACTGCGTCATCAGCATTTCCTGTAATACCTGCATATAATTTAATTCCGGCATTGATGAGTGCCATTTGGGCACCGCCGCCAATGCCGCCGCAAATCAAAATATCTGCATCGGCATCAGATAAGAAACCTGCTAATGCCCCGTGACCTGATCCGTTTGTATCTATCACTTCGGATTTTATGATTTTTCCATCTTCAATGTCATAAATCTTAAATTGTTTGGTATGTCCGAAATGACCGTAAATTTCACCGTTTTCATAAGTTACTGCTACTCTCATTGTATTTTCTCCTTTTGGTAATTTGACATTGGATTTAATACAGGTTTTCTTCATACAATGCGGTAAACCTCCTTGACAAAGACAATAGTTGCCGCCTGAAATGACAAGTTCTTTTCCTCGTACCAGACATTCCGCTATTTTTTCTCTTGCGCTTTCATAAATTTCCGTTACTGTAGTTCGGGAAATATCCATGTTTTTTGCACATTCCTCGTGACAGAGTTTCTCTAAATCGACCAATCGAATAACCTCATATTCATCTACCGAAAGAACAACATCTTGGGGATTGTCAATATCTTTCGGCACAAAATTTGAAATAATCGGCTCTCGGCAAACTCGTCTGCATCTTTTCGGTCTTGCCAATATGATCACCCCTGTTTCCGTTATATGTCGATTATATCACTTTTTTGAGGTTTTGTAAATAGAATTTGTAAAAA
>CADBPJ010000298.1 GCA_902796445.1 uncultured Ruminococcus sp.
AAAAAGATTATAAGACCGTGTACAGATGCTTTTAAAAATAATCTTGTAGAATTAGAGAAGTATAAAGGAAAGGCAAGTTATTTTTATAATTAATAATTACTTACAAAAAAATAATAAAAATTTCTGTAAAT
Source organism: uncultured Ruminococcus sp. (assembly GCA_902796445.1). GTDB lineage: Bacteria > Bacillota > Clostridia > UBA1381 > UBA1381 > Ornithomonoglobus. Next base: position 132 of record CADBPJ010000298.1, read on the forward strand.
ACATATACTATATATGATTGACAATGATTTTTACTTATGATAATATATATTTGCAAACAAAAAAACGTTGATGAAGAAAAGTAATATTAAGATGCTTTAAAAGAGAGTCCTAGATGGTGAGAATGGATACTGATATTAATATGAAAGAACACTTCGGAGTTCTTTTTCTGAAATAATAGTAGGAAAAAGCGCAAGGAAAAAGATGCGTTATTCTTTAATGAGTGATCATAGAAATATGATAAACTGCGTGGTACCACGGATATAACAGTTATTCGTCCCTTTATTTTTAGGGATGATAACTGTTTTTTTATTTTATAGGAGGAGAATGAAAATGAAAGTAAATAAGTATAGAACTAACACTTGTGGTGAACTTACAATTAATGACTTAGGTAAAAATGTAGTTTTATCTGGTTTTGTACAAACAATAAGAGACCATGGTGGAGTAATGTTCTTAGATTTAAGAGATCATGCTGGAATTACACAAGTTGTAGTACATGATGAAAGTATGCTAGAAGGAGTAAGCAAAGAAACTGTTATAAAAGTAACTGGTGAAGTAATAAGAAGAGATGAAGAAACAGTTAATACAAAACTATTAACAGGTGAAATAGAAATAAAATGTGAAAGCTTAGAAGTATTATCACCAAAAGCACATACATTACCGTTTGAAATAGATGGAATGCAGGAAGTAAATGAAGAAGTTAGACTTAAATATCGTTATCTTGATATGAGAAGTAAAAAAATATCAAATAATATTAAACTTAGAAGTGATGTACTTCATTATTTAAGAAATAAAATGTATGATTTAGGTTTTACAGAAGTACAAACACCAATACTTACTGTATCATCACCAGAAGGAGCAAGAGACTTTGTAGTACCATCTAGAAAGTTTAAAGGTAAATTTTATGCATTACCACAAGCACCACAAATATATAAAGAATTATTAATGGTTGGTGGAGTAGATAAATATTTCCAAGTCGCACCTTGTTTTAGAGATGAAGATAGTAGAAAAGATAGAACACTAGAATTTTATCAATTAGATATGGAAATGAGTTATGTAACAGAAGATGACGTTTTAGAAGTTGGTGAAGAAATATTCTATGATGTATTTTCTAAATTTTCTAATAAAGAAGTATCACCTCGTCCATTTAGAAGAATAGCTTACAAAGAAGCAATGGATTCATATGGTTCAGACAAACCAGATCTTAGAAATCCACTTATAATAAAAGATGCTAGTAAAGTATTAGAACATACTAGTTTTGGACCATTTAAAGGAAGTATTATTAAGGTAATAGTAGTAGATGATATAGGAACAAAGCCAAATAGTTGGTTTAATGAAATAGTTGATTATGCTAGTAGTATAGGAATGCCTGGTATTGGATATATCACACTTATGAGTGATGGAAGCCTAAAAGGACCTATTGATAAATTCTTAAGTGAAGAAGAAAGAGAAAACTTAATAAAAGAATTTAATATGAAAGAAAACAGCGTAATGTTCTTTATTGCAAATAAGAGACTTAATGTAGCAAGAAAATTTGCTGGACTTATTCGTGATGAACTAGGAAGAAAATTAGAATTAATTGATCCTAATAAATTAGAATTATGTATTGTTAATGATTTTCCTATGTTTGAATATGATGACAAAACTAAAAAATATGAATTCTGTCATAATCCATTCTCACTTCCACATAATGGTATAAAAGAATATGAGAAAGAAAATATTGATGATATACTTGCTTACCAATATGACTTTGTATGTAATGGTAATGAAATGGCATCAGGAGCAATTAGAAATACTGATTTAGATTCATTAGTAAAAGGATTTGAAGTAGTAGGATATACAAAAGAAGATGTTGAAAAGAGATTTAATAGTTTATTTACAGCATTTAAATATGGTGTACCACCTCATGGAGGTATGGCTCCTGGAATAGATAGAATATTAATGCTTATAAATGATGAACCTAACCTTAGAGAAGTTCAAGCATTCCCAGCAAGTGCATCAGGTGCAGATAATATGATGGGTTCACCAAGCGTACTTGATGATGAACAATTAGAGGAATTAGGAATAAAAATCGATATAGAGGATTAATATGACAATAAGAGAAGAGTTATTAAGCGAAGGTTATACAGATGAATATATTGATAAAGCATCAAAAATGGAATATCAAAAAATAGTAGATGAAATACAGAATAGAAAAAAATCTAGATTAACTAGGATAAGTAACCATTTAAAAATAAGTTATTATATTAATCGTTTAATTAAGTTATCAGCATGGAAATCAACATTGAAAAGTGGCAATAATGATAGAGATGATAACGATATAAATAAAATTGATTCAATGAGTTTACAGGATGAAGAAATTATAAAAATGCTTCAAAGATATTTTAATGGTGAATATATTGGGAATTTGACAGTAACTTTCCAAGATGAGGAAATTGAAGAAGAATTTAAAAAATATCTAAGTGGTGATAAAAATATTTCTCTTGAATTCAATTATGAAACTGTTCTTTCAACTCCACAATTTGATATAGCAAGTGCTGTAAAGAATGTTGATATATATTCAAAAAGATTACTTGCTGATTATTTAAACATGAATGAAGAAGAAATAATTAATATGGATAGTGAAGAAATTTTAATTGTTGTTAAAAAAAGAAACAAGGCTTTGAAATTTACAAAATAGTGTTAAAAAAGGAGGATTAGCATGAGTACAAAATTTACAAAAGAAATGGTAGATGACTATGCAGATAAATTACTAATTGGTTTAACGAGCGAAGAAAACCAAATGGTATTAGATGAATTTGAGATAATAGATGAAACAATAAATACAATAAATGAAATAGAAGGTATTGAAAAAGTTGAACCAATGACACATACTTTAGATGATTTCGTTTATGAACTTAGAGAAGATGTAGCTGAAGAATCAATACCAATAGATGACTTACTATCAAATTGTGATATGCATAATGGTAGAGAAGTAGAAGTTCCAAAGGTGGTGGAATAAAATGAAATATATGAATAAGAGTATTGAAGAATTACATGAACTTTTAATAAAGGATAAAGTAACAGAAAGAGAATTAATAGATGAATCATTAGAATTATCTAAAAAAGTAGAAGAAGAAAATAATGCATTTGTAACAATATTAGATAATATTGAAGAAAAAGAAGTAACTGATAATTTATTAAGTGGTATTCCATATGGTCTTAAAGATAACTATTCTACAAAAGGAATATTATCAACTGGATCATCTAATACACTTAAAGATTATGTACCATTTTTTAATGCAACTGCTGTAGAAAAGTTAAATAATGCAGGAGCTGTACTTATAAATAAAACAGCCATGGATGAATTTGGTATGGGTGGAACAGGAACAACATGTCATACTGGTGTAGTAACTAATCCATGGGATAAAACAAGAATGTGTGCAGGATCTTCATCTGGATCTGCAGCAGCAGTAGCTGCAGGCGTTTATCCATATGCAACAGGATCAGATACAGGAGATTCAATAAGAAAACCAGCAGCTTACTGTGGTATAGTAGGATATAAACCAACATATGGAATGATTAGTAGATATGGATTATTTCCATTCGCATCATCTTTAGATCACCTTGGAGTACTTACAAGATGCGTAAAAGATGCTGCAATAGTAGTTGATGAAATGAAAGGTATAGATAAAAATGATATGACTAGTTGGGATTCAAGTGATATTCATTTAAGAAAATCTATAACTGGTAACGTAAAGGGCAAAAAATTATGTTATGTAAAAGAAATATGTGATATAAATAATTATCCAAATGCAACAGAAGAATTAAAAGAACATTTAAGTAATTTCATGAAGACAATTGAAAAAGCAAAAGAACTAGGTTTTGAAGTAGATGAAGTATCAGTAGATAAAACATTATTAAGTGCAGTACCAGCAGTATATGTTGTTATATCATGTGCTGAAGCAACAAGTAATATGTCTAATTTAACAGGTATAATATTTGGACCTAGAGCAGAAGGTAAAAACTGGATAGAAATGGTAAAAAATTATCGTACACAAGGTTTTTCACCACTTATAAAAAGAAGATTTGTAATTGGTTCATATGTACTTCAATCACAAAATCAAGAAAGATATTTTAGAAATGCACAAAGAGTAAGAAGACTTGTTGTAGATGAATGGAAGAAATTATTTAAAGATTATGATGCTGTAATCCTTCCAGTTGGATCAGGTCCAGCAAAACATTTAGATGGTTCAAAAGATATCTTAACTAAAGATACAGAAATATTAGAAGAACACCTTCAAATAGGCAATTTTGGTGGATTCCCATCTATAACAATACCAAATGGATTTGTAAGTAATATGCCAGTAGGTGTAAATATTACAGGTAATTGTTATGATGACGCTAATGTTTTAAATATTGCATATGCTTTAGAAAGCGCAATGCCTTATAAAGGACAAATCGCAGGAGGTGAAAAGAATGAGTAAGTATTTAGCAAAAATAGGTTTAGAGATGCACTGTGAAATAAGTGAAACAAAATCAAAAGTATTTTCAAGTGCAGAAAACTCTTATAAAAGTACCCCTAATGTTAATATTAGACCAATAGATATGGGATTTCCAGGAACACTTCCTGTAGTGAATAAAGAAGCTGTTCGTATGGCTTTAATGGCTAGCATGATGTTAGGATGCAAACAACCTGAATACATGTATTTTGAAAGAAAAAATTATTACTATCCTGATATGCCTAAAAACTTTCAAATTACTCAAGAAACAAAGCCGATTCCAGTAGGTATTTATGGTAAACTTGATTATGAATGTAATGGTGAGATGAAAACTGTTAGAATTAATAACATACATCTTGAAGAGGATGCAGCTAGTCAAGATCATTATAGTACTTATTCAACTATTGATTATAATCGTGCTTGTGTACCTTTATTAGAGTTAGTTACCGAACCAGATTTTAGGTCTGCTGATGAAGCAGTTGCTTTTTTAGAGACAATGCGTTCAATTTACCAATATGCAGGTATTAGTGAAGCAGATAGTAAAAAAGGCCAAATTAGATGTGATGTAAATGTATCAATAATGGATGCCGATAAAGACCCATCAGATTCTAAAAACTGGGGTACTAAAGTAGAGATGAAGAATGTAAACTCATTCAGTGGTGTTAGAGATGCTATCAATTATGAAATTCAAAGACAAATTGAATTAAAAGAAGAAGGAACATATGATGAGATGGAACAACAAACAAGACGTTGGGATGAAGAATCAATGTC
>CADBPJ010000299.1 GCA_902796445.1 uncultured Ruminococcus sp.
AGTAATTGGTTTAATGTTTGTTCTCTTTCATCATGTCCACCACCAACACCTGCTCCTCTTTGTCTACCAACAGCATCTATTTCATCTATGAATATTAAACATGGTGCTGTTTGTTTTGCTTGTCTAAACATATCACGAACTCTTGATGCACCAATACCTACAAATAATTCAACGAAATCTGAACCACTTATAAAATAAAATGGTGCATTTGCTTCACCAGCAACAGCTTTAGCAAGTAATGTTTTACCTGTTCCTGGAGGACCTACTAAAAGTACACCTTTTGGAATTCTTGCCCCCATTTTTGTAAATTTTTTAGGTTCTTTTAGGAATTCAATTAATTCTTCTAATTCTTCTTTTTCTTCTGATAAACCTGCAACATCTTTAAATGTTACTTTATCTTTATCTTCTTGAAGTTTTGCTCTACTTTTTCCAAAGTCCATAGACTTACTATTGCTACTACTTATACTATTTAATTGTCTTATAAGGAAAAAACCACTTACACCAATTATTAATAAATATGGTAGCATGTTTAAAAATTTAACTAGTAAACTAGATGCTGGATCTGCTGATACAACTAAATTAAAATTATTTTTATCTTTCATAGAATTAATATAATTTAATGTATCATCACTTAAAGGTGCTACTACGTAAAAATATTCGTTTTTCTTTGAACTTTTTAAAGTACCTTTAATATCATATGTAGATCCTTCTGCATTAGGTGAAATTGTAATTTCTTCAACCTTATTATCTTTTAAATATTTTTGAAATTCTGAATAAGTTAAATTCTTTGTACTTACTCCAAATCCGCCAGCAACAAAATATATAACTAACATTATGAATACTAGTGCTATATATGGGCTAACATTTCTTTTTATATTTTTATTCATTATTTTCCTCCTTTGTACACCATACTATTATATCATACTTTCCTATCTTTAATCTATCATATTTGGATTTTTTTATTCCAGGAATCCATAAAATTGTATCATTACTGTCAACAAGTATAGGATAACTATCTCTATCTTCCTTATTTATTTTCTCATCTATAAAAATATCTTTAACTTTTTTCTTACCATTAAGTCCTAAAACTTCAATAAAATCTCCCTGTTTTCTATTTCTAATATATAATGGTAACTTTATTTCATTACTATTTAAGTAACAAATATAATTATTAGTTAAATTTGAACTAGAAATTATACTTATATTACCAAATTTAGTTTTAATAGTACCATCTAATTTAATTTTATAATCTTTTTCTTCTGTCTTATTTTTAAGTTCTAAACTATTATATTTTTTTACTGCTATTATATTATTTTTTAAATCAATACTTAAGTTAGGTTTTTTTGATCTAATTATTTTTATAATACTAGTTATATTTTGATCATTAATCTCATTAATATTTTCTTTATAAACTTTATAAAGTACACTATATATAACTTTTTTTAATATATAATCTTCTTCTTTAATTAAATATGTTATATCAAGTACATAATTACTATAGTATTTATTTAATAAGTTATCCACATATTTGTTTATAAAGTTACTTGCACCATCTAATTCTTCACTAAATTTTATAAATTTCTTGTGGACAAGTTTATTTTCATCCTTTAATTTAGGTAAAATATATTTTCTATATCTATTTCTTGTATAATTATCACTTTCATTTGTTTTATCTTCTCTGTATTCGATACTCTTTTCCTGTGCAAAACTATATATATCCTGTTTAGTATAAAAAATAAGTGGTCTTAGTATATAATAATTATTTCTTTTTGTAACTTTTTCAAAACCAGAATATCCATCTATTGATGAACCTCTTACTATTCTCATTAATATTGTTTCTATTAAATCATCACCATGATGTGCTGTAAATAAATATTTTGCATCATATTTGTTAACAACATCATCGAAAAATTTATATCTTCTTTTTCTAAATTCGGACTCTAAATTACCTGATATATTTTTTTCAAATATTTTACCTTCAAACATTATATTGTTTTTAGTGCAATAATCTTTAACAAATTCATATTCTTCTTTGCTTTCTTCTCTTAAGTTATGATTTATATGAGCACATATTATATTTATATTAACGCTCTTTCTTACAAGCATTAATAAATATAAAAGCGTCATTGAATCAACACCACCAGAAGTAGCACAAACAACATAATCATCATCTTTTACATAATTTTTAATAAATTCAATAGATTCTTTCACATAAATCACCTTGGCTTATATTATAACATAAAAAAGAAGAATTATAACAATTCTTCTTCTAAAATATCAAGAGGTTCTTCATCATAGAACTCTTTTTCTAATGTAAATTCTGTATTTCTATATTTTCTAACACCAGTTCCGGCTGGAATTAACTTACCAATTATAACATTTTCTTTTAATCCTTCTAGTTTATCAACTTTACCTTTAATTGCAGCATCAGTTAATATTCTAGTTGTTTCTTGGAATGATGCAGCTGATAAGAATGAATCTGTTTCAAGTGATGCCTTAGTTATACCAAGCATTAATGGTCTTGCTGTTGCTGGTTTCTTACCTTGTAAGATAACTTTCTTGTTTTCATCAGTAAATTTATTAACTGATACAACTTTACCAACTAATAAGTTAGTATCTCCAGCATCTACTATTCTCATTCTTGAAATCATCTTACGAACAATAATTTCAATATGTTTATCAGATATATCAACACCTTGAGAACGATAAACTTTTTGTACTTCTTGTACAATATAATTTTGTACAGTAATTGGATCAGTAACTGCAAGTAATTCTTTTGGATTTACAGCACCTTCGTTTAATCTATCTCCTGGTTTTACTTTATCTCCTACTTCTACACGTAACTTAACGCCATAGTTAGTAGTTTGTTCTCTTGTTTCTTTATCATTTGTAATACTGATTTTGTATTTACCATTTTGATTTTCAATATTAGTAATTTCTCCTGCGATTTCTGCAACAGAAGCTTTAACTTTTGGATTACGAGCTTCAAACAATTCTTCAACACGAGGAAGACCTTGAGTGATATCGTCACCACTAGCAACACCACCAGTGTGGAATGTACGCATTGTAAGCTGAGTACCTGGTTCACCAATTGATTGTGCAGCCATAATACCAACTGCTTCTCCAATTTCAACTGGATTACTTGTTGCAAGGTTACGTCCATAACACATTTGGCAAACACCATTTTCAGTTTTACATGTAAGTGTTGTTCTTATTTCAACAGCTGTTACTCCTGCTTTAGTTATCTTATCTGCAAGTTGTTCAGTGATGTATTCACCTTTATCTACGATAACTTCTTTTGTTTCAGGATTAATTACTTTCTTATTTGTATATCTACCAGTAATACGTTCTGCAAGTGATTCAATTACACTTCCATCTTTTTCGTTAATAAATGCTTCAACAACAACACCTTGTATTGTTCCACAATCATGTTCTTTAACTATAACATCTTGTACAACATCTACTAAACGTCTAGTTAAGTAACCAGAGTTTGCTGTTTTTAAGGCAGTATCAACATTACCTTTTCTTGAACCATGTGATGACATGAAGTATTCTGCCACTGTTAGACCATCAGTATAGTTTGATGTGATTGGAATTTCAACTGTCATACCATTTGGCTTAGCAACTAGACCAATCATACCTGCAACCTGTCTAAACTGTTCCAAACTACCACGAGCACCAGATTTCATCATGATAAATATTGGGTTATTTGGATTTTCTTCTGCAAGTTTACTTAAGTCATTTTTAATTTGTTCATTAACATTATTCCAAACTTCAATTACTCTTTCATATCTTTCTTGTTCAGTAATTAAACCTCTCTTATATTGTTTACCAATTTGTTCAACTTTCTTTTTACCATCAGAAATAATTTGTTCCTTATTGCTATCAGCAATTATATCAAATGCTGACATTGTAATTCCTGAATAAGTTGAATATTCAAATCCTAGATTTTTTAATTTATCAAGCATTGTAGATGTTTCTGTTGTTTTATATCTTTTGAATACTTGAGCAATTATACTTTGTAAACTTTTTTTACCAAGTGGTTCACTAATTGGAAGATTTTTAATAAATTCTTTTAAATCAGTTCCCATTGGTGCAAAATATTTGCTAGGAGTAATATTGTTAATATTTTCTTTACTTCCATCATTAATATATTGATATGCATCTGGTAAAATTTCATTTAATTTGATTTTACCAACTGTTGTAATTAAGTATTTATCCTTTTGACTATCAGCAAATATCTTATGCTTGAATGATTTAACTGGTACAACTAATCTTGTATGTAAATCAATTTCTCTTCTATCATAAGCCATTAATGCTGCATCTGGGCTTTTAAATACTCTACCTTCATCTTCACTTTCTTGTTCCATTGTTAAGTAGTAGTTACCAAGTACCATATCTTGTGATGGTGTAACTATTGGTTTTCCATCAGATGGTTTTAGTATGTTATTAGCACCTAACATAAGGATTCTTGCTTCTGCTTGAGCTTCTTCAGAAAGTGGTACGTGTACAGCCATTTGGTCTCCATCGAAGTCAGCATTAAATGCAGCACAAACTAATGGATGAAGTCTTATAGCTTTACCATCTATTAACTTAGGTTCAAATGCTTGAATACCTAATCTATGAAGTGTTGGAGCACGGTTTAATAATACTGGATGTTCTTTAATAACTTCTTCAACAACATCCCATACTCTATCATCTTGATTTTCAATCATCTTTTTAGCAGATTTAATATTATGAACTATTTCTTTTTCTACAAGTCCTCTAATAACATGTGGTTTAAATAATTCAAGTGCCATTTCCTTTGGAAGACCACATTGATACATCTTTAGATTTGGACCAACTACGATAACTGAACGACCAGAATAGTCAACACGTTTACCAAGTAAGTTTTGTCTAAATCTACCTTGTTTACCTTTAAGCATAGAACTTAATGATTTTAAAGCTCTATTAGAAGGTCCTGTAACATTTCTACCTCTTCTACCATTATCAAATAAAGCATCAACTGCTTCTTGAAGCATTCTCTTTTCATTTTGAACAATGATAGATGGAGCA